>NZ_JBFHGD010000161.1:0-7777 GCF_041583255.1 Trichloromonas sp.
CCCGATGGTATCCGACTGCCGAAAGCCGACACCCCGGAGATCGTCGAGCGTCTCGACACCCTGCTGACCGAATTCGAAGAAGAATTGGACGTGGAGATCGGTCGCTTCAAGATTCTGCCGTCGATCGAAAGCGCCGCCGGGGTCATCAACTCGGTCAAAACGGCCCGCTGCTCCAAGCGCATCATCGCCCTGGCCTTCGGCGCCGAGGACTACACGGCCAACCTGGAGATCGAGCGGACCAAGACCGGCGAAGAACTCTTCCACGCCCGTACCCGGGTGATCTGGGCGGCCAAGGCGGCGGGGATCCAGGCCATCGACAGCATCTTCGCCGACGTCTCCGACATGGAGGGGCTGCGCCGCGAGACCCAGCTGATCAAGACCCTCGGCTACAACGGCAAATCGCTGGTCAACCCGCGGCAGATCGACGTCGTTCACGAAGTCTTCGCCCCCAAGCAGGAAGAGGTCGACTACGCCCTGGAGGTGGTCGAAGCGATCCAGCGCGCCCGCGCCATGGGGACCGGTGTTATTTCCCTGAACGGCAAGATGGTCGACGCGCCGGTGGTCAAGCGGGCGGTGCGCGTGCTCAAGACCGCCCGGGCCCACGGCCTGATCGATATCGAACTCGACGAAGAGGTGATTTATGGTGAAAAATAGCCTGGGCCGGGCCATCCCCGCCGTTTTCAACGGCAAGCCCCTGGTCCCCTATCGCGACCCTTTTTCGCTGATGCCGCAGGGCCATGTCGCACCGCGCCCCCTGCGCCGGGTCAACCCGGGACAGAGCAAAAGGCTCTCTTCGCTGCGCGAGGCGATCGAGGCCTCCGGGCTGCGCGACGGCATGACCATCGCCACCCACCATCACCTGCGCAACGGCGACGCCCTGCTCGGCATGGTGGTGCGCGAAATCGACGCCCTGGGTCTGCGCGACATCCGCATCGCCTCGAGCTCGGTCCACCCGGTGCACGCCGAAATCATCCCCTTTATCGAAAAAGGGGTGATCACCGCCCTGGAATGCGGCGTCAACGGCCCGGTCGGCGAACTTGCCTCCAAGGGGGAGCTTGCCTGCCCGATCACCGTGCGCACTCACGGCGGCCGCGCCCGATCCATCATCAGCGGCGAGGTGCCGGTGGATGTCGCCTTCATTGCCGCCCCCTGCTGCGACGAATACGGCAACATGAACGGCTTCTACGGCCCATCGGCCTGCGGCAGCCTCGGCTACGCCCACACCGACGCCGAACACGCCCGCTGCGTGATCGCGGTGACCGACAACCTGGTTCCTTATCCGGCCAGCCCGATTTCCATCCCGCAAACCCTGATCGACTATGTCGTCACCATCGACAGCCTCGGCGACCCGCGCAAGATCGTCTCCACCACCACCCGGGTCACCAGCGACCCGGTCGGACTGCTGATCGCCAAATACGCCGCCCAGGTCATCGACGCCTCGGGGCTCTTGCGCGACGGCTTCTCTTTCCAGACCGGCAGCGGCGGCATCTCGCTGGCGGTGGCCGACCATGTGCGGCGGATGATGCGCGAACAGAAGGTCAAGGGGAGTTTCGGCTGCGGCGGCATCACCGGCTATTTCGTCGACATGCTCGAAGAGGGGCTGTTTCAGAGCCTGTTCGACGTGCAGTGCTTCGATTTGAAGGCGGTCGAATCGATGGGGCGCAACCGCAACCATATGGAAATTTCGGCGGACATGTACGCCAACCCCTTCAACGCCGGGGCGGTGGTCAACCGCCTCGACACCGTCATCCTCGGCGCCACTGAGGTCGACGTGAATTTCAACGTCAACGTCAACACCGAAAGCAACGGCTACCTGCTGCACAACACCGGCGGCCACTCGGACACCGCCGCCGGGGCCAAACTGGCGATCATCGTCGCTCCCTCGATCCGCGGCCGGCTGCCGATCGTCAAGGACGAGGTCACCACCATCACCACCCCCGGCGAAACGGTCGACGTGGTCGTCACCGAGCGCGGCATCGCCGTCAACGAGAAACACAGCGAACTCAGAAAAGAACTGCTGCGGCGCAAGGTTCCGGTCAAGGATATCCGGCAGTTGCAGCAGGAAATCTACCAGGTCACCGGTCGCCCGCGCCCCCTTGAATTCGAGGACGAGGTGGTGGCCCTGATCGAATATCGCGACGGGACGATCATCGATGTGGTACGCCGAATTAAAGACTGACCTGCTCGCCGCCCGCGATGCCCGGCAGGCGGTCCTTGAGGACGCCCTCTCTTTGGGGATGACCGCGACCCTGCTGCTCTCCCTCGGCATCCCCGGCGACAACAAGCGTCCTCCCGGCGCGCAACGCCTTTTTCAATGGGCCCACCGGAGCCTGCTGGCCGCCTACCCGGGCCTGACGGAAGCCGGCACCGGCGAGGACCTGCTCGGCCCCTATGCCATCCTCGCCGGCCCGGTCGATCCCGGCGAACTCAAGCGCGGCTGCATCGAACTGGAGAGTTCCTTTCCCGTCTCCCGCCTGCTCGACGTCGACGTCTACACCGCCACGGGCACAGCCGTCGACCGCGAGCTTCTGCAGCTGGAACAGCGCCGCTGCCTGCTCTGCGACGCGCCGGCCAAAGAATGCATCCGCCTGGGCCGCCATCCCCATTTTCAACTGGTGAACAAAGCCAATGAACTGCTGCAACCGTTCAGCAACTGAAGCTCTGGCCGCAGCCCTGCTGCAAGGGCTGACCGCCGAGCTCTATCTCACCCCCAAACCGGGGTTGGTCGACCTCTGGGACAACGGCTCCCACGCCGACCTTTCCCTGCCGAAGATGGTCGCCTCCATCGAACTGATCGGGGTCTATTTCGACGAACTGACCGCTGCACTGGCAGCGGGTGCCGCCAGCAACGAGCTGATTGGCCTCGGCCGCATTGCCGAAGAGCGGATGCTCGCCCGCCTCGCCACCAACACCCATAAGGGGGCGATTTTCCTCGGCGGACTGCTGCTGACGGCGAGCGCCCGTGCCACCGATGACCAACCGGAGACGCTGCGGCTTGCGGTAGCCGCGGTCGCCACCGAGATCATCGCCCTGCGGACCCCGGCGGCAAGCAACGGGGCAGCGGCCCGGCAAACCTACCGGGTCGGCGGCATCCTCGCCGAGGCCAGCGCCGGCCTCCCCTGCCTCTTCGACATCGCCCTGCCGGCCTGGCACGCCAGCATCACCCGCCGGGCCGACCCGCAGCGGGCCGCCTTCTCCATGCTGGCGGCGTTGATGCAAAAGGTGGAGGACACCACCGCCCTGCACCGCTGCGGAACAGCCGGGTTAGAGCGCCTGCGCCGCGACGGCCGGATGCTGGAGCTGCTGCTCGCCCGGGACGAGGATCCCGTCCCGCTGCTGCAGCAGCTCAACCTCGAATACCGGCGCAGCAACCTCACCATGGGGGGCGTCGCCGACCTCCTCGGCCTGGCCTTCGGCTACCTGGACTTTCTCGGCGAACCGGTGCGCATATCGGCCGAACAGGCTGCCACGCTCGACAGCCGCTAGAATCGAAGAGGTTCGGGTGAGGGGCAAACAGCAGAAAAGCGAAGGGCGGCCGAATCGGCCGCCCTTTGTTATGGAGATGGGACTACTGAACAATAAAGGAGGTTTCCCGGGAGTCACTGCCGGCGCCGGTGCTGATGGTCGTGATGACCTGGTACGTCCCCACCTTGGCATTGGCCGGCAGGTAGAGCGGAATGTTCGAACTGTAGGTACCGGCTTTGTGATTGACGTTCAAGGTCGGCTTGCCGACCAGTTCGTTGTTGTGCCGAATTTCATGCGACTCCGTCACCATGACCGAGGTGTAAGAGTTGGGGGCCATCACGGCATAGGTCGTCAACAGGTCGACCTTGCCTCCCGGCCTGACGGCATAAGGATCCGCCGAGTTGCTCTCAATCCGGATCATGGTTCCCATGCTTGACTGGTACTTGTAGCTGCTGGCCGTCTCGTCCGCCGACTTCTTCTGGTCGATCGTATAGTTGCCGATCACCCCGCCGATCAGGGCACCGACCAGACCGCCCAGGATCGCCCCTTCCGTCCGCGACCCCTCACCCGCCAGCACCGCCCCCGCCAAGGCTCCCGTTGCTGCGCCAATGCCCGCCCCCTTGCCTGCGCCCTCATGCTCTTTCGGAATACTGGCACAGCCGGCGATACCGAAAAGAAAGAGCGCAACCGTAATAATCGCTAGCCAACTCTTTTTCATTTTCCGCCTCCATCAATGAATTCCGTTGAAACTGCGCCCAAAAGCTCCTCGCATCAGCTGGTCCCCGGCCTGCGTTCACCCTTGCAGCCACCCGACAATGCCTTCGCGGTGGAATACCCAAGGCGTTATACCTCATCATCTGTTTCATTTTCCTGGTGTGGCGACCCTCTCCCACCTATCTCCATCATAGCCGCTGGCCGCCGTTTCGCAATCACACGCAGAGAGGGCGGGCAGGGTTAAAGAGGCGGGGCTCCTGTTGTTGACAAAAAGCCAAAAGGGTTTATTAGGTAACAAGGGTAGGGGAATGGAACAGCATCCGCCCTGGACATAACGAAACAACAGCTTGACTCCAGCGTCGAGCTATTTCCGGAAAAGGAGTCCATCATGGGCCTTCTCGATCAAATTCTTGACGCTCAAGGCGGTGCCCAGTTGCAGCAGCTGGCAGGAAAGTTCGGGGTCAGCGAGGGCCAGGCCAAAAACGCCCTGGAGCAGATGCTCCCCGCTCTCTCGCAGGGGATCAAGAAAAACGCCACGGCGCCCGGCGGCCTGGATGCGCTGATGGCCGCTCTACAAGGGGGCAACCATCAGCGCTACCTCGAAGACCCGCAGGAACTCCAGCGTCCGGAGGCGATCGCCGACGGCAACAACATCCTCGGTCATATTCTCGGCAGCAAGGATGTCAGCCGCCAGGTGGCGGCGCGCACCGCCGAAAAGACCGGCCTCGATACCGGCATCCTGAAACAGATGCTGCCGATGGTTGCCGCCATGACCATGGGTGCCCTGAGCAAGCAGGCCTCTGCGACCGGAGCCTTGGGCCAGCTGCAGGGAGGCGCATCATCCGGCGCGAGCGTCGCCGGTTCGCTCCTGTCCCTGCTCGACTTTGACAAGGACGGCTCGGTAGTCGACGACCTGATCGGCCTGGCAAAGAAATTTTTCCAATAGCCATCAAAATGAAAGGGCGGCCAACTCGGCCGCCCTTTCATTTTCGTAAGACAGGGGCTAGCAGCAGTTGTAGTCACTCTCCCCGGCATCTCCTGGTCCAGGTTATTTGTATGCCGTGACGCCCATCAGCTCAACGACTTTCATCACCTTGGTGAAGCCGGCCGTCTTGAGCCGCTTGGCGGCATTGTCGATAAAGCTGGTTCCGCGCTTCACCATGTGCGGGTTGCCGGTATAGTGAAACAGGGTCCCGCGCCGTTTCAGAACACGGTGAATTTCCCGGTAAAAGCTCTCGCTGTAAAGCTCTCCGGCCAGGGAAAAACGGGGCGGATCATGGATCACCGCGTCGAAGGATTCCGCCGCGAGCCCCCGGATGTAGTCATCCACATTGGCATGGACCAGCTGGATATTTTCACCGAAGATCAGCTGCGACCACGGATTACTTTTGCGCAGCGCCATGACCGTTGCGCTCAGTTCGACCGAAACGACTTCGCGCGCCCCGAGCTTAAGCGCAGCCGAGGCCGCATAGCCGAGGCCGCTGCAGGTATCGAGCACCCGATCCCCTTTTTTCACCACCTGCGCGGCCATCTGCCCGGCGCTCTCAAAGGGATTGATCCCCTTCGAGATGTGCATTTTCACCCCGCTGATTTCCAGCAGCGGCGCCTGCTCGGTGGGAACGAGCTTGGTGTACCCCTCATCCCTGGCCTCAAGCACCTCCAGCCGGCCGTCTGACAAGATAAAGACCCGGTTTTCCTTGCCCGCTATCTGCTCTAGCTGTTCCCGGTTCAGCCGATTATCCGCGTCCAGAATCAGCGCGTCGCCGCTGAGGGCAAAGGTGCCGCGAGTGAGGTTCAAATCGACCGACATATCGATGCAATCCTCGCCCCGGTCCAGCGCAGCGAGGACCTGACGGGCAATCGTCGAATAGAACCAATAAACCTTTTTTTTCATAAATCCTGCTCACCGGAAAACCTCTCCGGCTGGAAAAGTGCTTATTAACGGCAGGCGACAATATTCGCCGTTTGCGACCGCAGGTCCAAAACGACCTTGACCTGCTTTTTTCTCAGTTGCTGCAGAACCTGCTCGACCTTATCCTCCAGGCTGCAGCCGGCATCCCCCCAATCGGCCCCGTCCCTGCTGACAAACTCCTGGATCACGTTCCGCAGCGTCTCCGGATGGATCCGCTCGTACGGAACCTCGACCCCTTCTTCGTGCTGACCTGCTGCTTTTTCCTGCGACATGGAGTGCCTCCACAGGGCATAGCCCCAACGATTTAAAGGATTTTAAAAATCTATTCTGCGGGGTAAAGCGGTGGTAAGGCCTGCGCTGTCGGCCTCTGCTGCTGCGGCAGTTTTTTGAGGGCGCCACAGAGAGCCTCTCCCCTCCATGGCTCCGGGGCCGAGCCGTAGAGGGCCTGATCCAGCTCGGCCAGAGCGGCGGCGAGGGGCGCGCTGCCGAGCCGGCACAGCGCTTCGAACTCCCGCCCGGACGCCTCGGGGAAGCGCATGCGGCTCCAGCGCAGCAGCGCCTGACGTGCGGCCTGAGGATCGTTGCGGCCAGCGGCCTCAAGCACCGCCCGGTAAGTGGCCCGCTCCGTTTCACGGTTCGCGCCGTCGACTGAAGCTTGCTCCTTCGCGGCCGGCGAAGAGCGCCTGCGCCGCCAGAACAACAGCAGGGTGGCCAGCCACCCGAGTCCCAGGGTCAGGCAGAGCCAGGGCCAGAACCCCGCGCCAGATCGCCCTGGGGGCGCTGCGGCAGGGGGCGGGTTGACACCGGACACAGACGGCGAAGCGACCACCGGGGGGACCGGCGTAGCCGGTGCTGCGGGGGCCTGAGGAAGGGAGTTGACGAGGCTGCCGGCCGCCGGGGCCACCTCCAGTTGCAGCGCATCGAGGTGGACGCGGCTCCAGCTGCCGGCGGCCACATCGTACCAGTCGAGATCGACGGCCGGCAGCGTAAGCGTCCCCGGACGGGTTGGCACCAGGGCCAGCTTCTGCTGCAGAATGCCCACAATCCCCTGTTCGTTTTCGGCATCCTGCCGACTCGGCTGGTCGGGGTAGCTCTTCCACCCATCGGATACCGGCAGCTGCAGCTCAGGCAGGCCCGCTGCGGGCAGCCCCTCGGCGGTCAGGGTCAGGGTCCGGGTGGCCGGTTCGCCGACCCGCAGAATTGGTGGGTGCTGCTGCCAGTCGTCCTGCAGGGTCAGGCGACGGGCGGGGAGCCAGCTGCGGGAGCCCAGATCGGCCGGCAGCTCCGTTACCTGAATCGGCAGCGCTTCAGTCTTACGCCGCACCTGCTGCAGCGACCGACCGAAGGGATCGCGCCGGGAGGAGCCGGCGTCAATCTGGGCATCCAGCTGCAGGGCGGCCATGCTGAGTTGTCTGGCCTGGCGGGGAAAGACGGTATAGCGCCGCTCGATCCCCTGGTAGCGGTAGCCGCCACGGCGGGTTTCAAAGCTGCGGTCCTTACCCAGTTGCCGGATATCCGCTTCCCCCCCTTCCACTCGGGGTTCGCTCAGACTTGCCTGAGCCAGTTCGACCCGATGCAGCACGCGCACGGTTAAAAGGATCTGCGCCCCGACCGGCACCTGCCACGGCTGCGCCTCGGCTTCGATAAATAGCGGAGCCGCGGCGGCCGTGGCAGCGGTCTGCTCAC
>NZ_JBFHGD010000162.1:0-7694 GCF_041583255.1 Trichloromonas sp.
ACCCCCAGCAGTCTGGCGCTCCGTTTAACAATGGTGGTCAATTCCTCGTCAGTGTAGAACTCCAGCCGCGAAGTGACCCCGAACCGGTCGCGCAGCGGCGACGACAGCAGGCCGGCCCGGGTGGTGGCCCCGACCAGCGTGAAGCGCGGCAGGTCGAGCTTGATGGTACGGGCCGAGGGCCCCTGGCCGATGATGATGTCGAGCTGGTAGTCTTCCATGGCCGGGTAGAGGATTTCTTCAACGACCGGCGACAGGCGGTGGATTTCGTCGATGAACAGCACATCTCCCGCCTCGAGGTTGGTCAGGATGGCGGCCAGGTCGCCCGGCTTTTCGATCACCGGCCCCGAGGTGCTTTTGATATTTACGCCCATTTCATTGGCAATGATGTTGGCCAGGGTGGTTTTGCCGAGTCCCGGAGGGCCGTAGAAGAGGACATGGTCGAGGGCCTCGTCACGGTTGCGCGCCGCGTCGATGAAGACCTGCAGATTTTCCTTCGCCTTGGACTGGCCGACGTATTCCTTGAGGCTGCGCGGGCGCAGACCGTTTTCGAAAGTATTGTCGTCGCTGGTCAGCCCGGCGGTAATGATGCGTTCAGTCATTTGTCTCGGTTCTCTGCCGATAATGGTTACTTCATCAGGAGTTTAAGGGCTCCCTTGAGAGCCTCTTCGACCGGGGTGTCGGCGGCCAGTTCGAGGGCTTCCAGGGCCTTTTTTGCCTGAGCTTCCTTGTAGCCGAGGTTGACCAGGGCCGACAGGGTGTCGTCGAGCACGTTGTCAGCGGAGCGCGCCGAGCGAGCCTGAGAGGCCGGCATTTCGCCGCCGCCCAACTTCTTGACCTTCTCCTGCAGTTCGAGAATCAAGCGTTCCGCGGTTTTCTTGCCGATTCCCGGAATCGCCGAAAGTCGCTTGCTGTCGCCATGAAACAGGGCTGTCCGCAATTCAGCGGTCGGGATGTTGGACAGGATGTTGACTGCAAGTTTGGGGCCTACCCCCGACACGGACAGGAGCAGGATGAACAGTTCTTTCTCTTCAATGGTCAGAAAGCCGAAGAGCCGGATGGCGTCCTCTTTGACGTGGGTGTAGACGTGGAGCCTGACCTCGCCGCTGTCCGGCAGCGAGTAAAAGCTCGAAAGGGGAATCTGCAGGCGATAGCCGACGCCGCCGACATCCACAATCAGGTGGTCGATCGATTTGTACGCGAGCTTTCCGGTCAGGAGTGCAATCATGGAAACCCGTTGTCGGTGATGGGTGAAGAGCAAGGGCGAGAAGTTGCAGAATCAGCGACCCTGTTTGGCCAGGGCCTGTTCCAGCCGATGGTTGAGCCCGGCGCTGTGGGCATGGCAGATGGCCACGGCGAGGGCGTCGGAGGCGTCTTCCTGGGCTATTTCGGGCAGGCTGACCAGGGTGCGCACCATCTGCTGAACCTGCGCTTTGCTGGCCCGTCCGTAACCGACTACAGCACTTTTGACCTGCAGCGCCGAGTATTCGAAGACCGGCAGGCCGGCGTTGACCCCCGCAAGCAGGGCGGTGCCCCGGGCATGGCCCAGTTTCAGGGCCGACAGGGCATTCTTGGCGACGAAAATCTGCTCGACCGCCACGGCTTGCGGCGCGTAGTCGATAATGACCCGGCTGAGACCATCGTAGATGATTTTCAGCCGGGCCGCGAGATCGTCGTCGCTGCGGGTAAAGATCGCGCCGTTATCGATATGCCGCAGGCGGTTGCCCTGTTTTTCGATGATCCCGTAGCCGGTAATCCGGCTGCCCGGGTCGATCCCTAGAATGCGCATGGTTTTCAGGTTGACGGACAAGCGTCAGCCCATCGCCAGTTCAATGTCGTCGTCGGAGATGTCGAAATTGGCGTAAACGTTCTGGACATCGTCATTGTCTTCGAGCTTGTCCATCATCTTGAGCATCTGCTCGGCGTGCTTGCCTTCGAGCTGAACCATCGTCTGGGGGAGCATGGTGATCTCGGCCGTTTCCCATTTGAGACCGGCGGCCTCGATCGCTTCCCTGACCTCGATGAAGTTAAGGGGGTCGGTGATGACCTCATAGACATCCCCCTCGTCCTTGACGTCTTCGGCGCCGGCTTCGAGGGCGGCTTCGAAGATGGTGTCGAAATCGTTGTCGGTGCTGAATGAAAGCAGGCCCTTGCGGTCGAACAGGAAGGCCACCGAGCCGCTGACCCCCAGGTTGCCGTTGTGCTTGGTGAAAATATGCCGGACATCGGCCACGGTGCGGACGCGGTTATCGGTCATGAATTCGACAATGACCGCCACGCCGCCCGGTCCGTACCCCTCAAAGGTGCCTTCTTCGTAGTTGACCCCGTCGAGGTCGCCGGTCCCTTTTTTAATGGCCCGGTCGATGGTGTCTTTGGGCATGTTTTCGCTCTTGGCCTTGTCGACGGCTGTGCGCAGCCGGGCATTGGCGTCGAGATCGCCGCCGCCGATTTTGGCCGCGACGGTGATTTCCTTGATCAGTTTGGTGAAGATCTTGCCGCGCTTGGCGTCCTGGGCCCCTTTGCGGTGTTTGATGTTCGCCCACTTGCTGTGTCCTGCCATGGTCGGTTTCTCCTTGCGTCATTAATCTGCCGTCATTGCAATGCTGTCGCAAAAACGGCTAGTTATCTTATCATGAAGGCCGTGCATGGACAAGGCCTTTCCCTTGCGGAGAGAACAAAGAAAAGCCGGCTTGCGGCCGGCTTTTCTTTGTTCGATGTCGATAAAAACCGTTTCAGTGCTCTCGCGGATTGGACTGGAACGGACGAATGTCGAGATTGTTGGTGTGGGACTTGACTCCCTCTACTTTGTCCAGGGTTTCGAGGACCTCCTGGAGTTCCCGCTGGCTGTGGACGTAGCCATCGAGGGTTACCTTGCCGCCCTGAACCGCGACATGGAAGTGATACTGGTGCAGACCGGCGATCACCCCCTTGCTGAAGAGGTCGGTTTCTATCTTCTTGCGGATGATCAAATCCTGCAGAATCTTTTTCGAGTTGTCCTTGCGCTGGGTCAGGTTGCGGTCCTTGACTGCGTCGCAGATCAGCTTGACGGCGGTTTCCTCGGAAAGATTGATGGTGTTGATCACCAGGTCGTAGTTAAGGGGATCGACCCAGTCACGGTCGAAGTAGTACTTGATGAAGCCGGCGCGCTGCTGGTCGGACTTGCGCACCAAAACCCGTGCCAGATCGGGGTCAAGCCATTCCCGCTCGGCCCAGCGTTCGACCCGCTCTTCGAAGGGGGCGATGACGCGTACCCGCAGAACGCTGTCGATCCCCTTGAGCAGGTCCTGGCCTCCGCGGCCATAAATGATCACGTTCCCCCTCAAGGCGTACTCGAGGATGATGAGTTCGATCCGGTGAAAATTGGCTTCGGTTTGCGAATCGACGGTTTCCACAAACGCGGGGGGCTTCTCGTCGGCCTTTTCCACCGCCTCGGGAGACAGCCCGTAATCCGCAGCGACTCTTCTGATTTCGTCGCCGTCGACCAGGGTATACCCAAGTTTTTCAGCCGTCTTGTGAGAAATGGGGATTCCTGCGCTGCCCATTTCCCTTGAGATAGTTATGATCGCCATGTTTCTCCTCTCTGCATTACATCATTCTGCAAAGTCAGCATTCGATACTATCAATTCCTGGCGGGGATGAAAAGTATTTATATCCGGCCCGAATTTTTTCTTGTGCCAGGAGGGTTCATCCGTGCATTTGTTGTGTCAGAACGTCGGTTTGTGGTCGAAGAAATGCTGTGTTTCAATAAAGCGGACCGTGCGGCTCTTCGAGCGCATGACGATCGAATGGGTTTCCGCCCCGCCGGCGAAGTAGCGTACGCCTTTGAGCAGGTCGCCGTTGGTGACCCCGGTGGCGGCGAAGAAGACGTCGCCCTTGGCCATGTCTTCGGCGGAATAGACCCGGTCGAAGTCGTCGATCCCCATGTTCTGGGCCCGGTTGCGTTCTTCTTTGCTCATGAAAACCAGGCGGCCCTGCATGTCGCCCCCCATGCACTTGAGGGCGGCCGCCGCCAGCACCCCTTCGGGGGCGCCGCCGATGCCCATCAGCATATCGACGCCGCTGCCGGACACGGCCGCGGCGATGGCCGGTGCCACATCGCCGTCGCTGATCAGGTGAATGCGTGCGCCGGCCTTGCGGATTTCGCTGACGATTTTGTCATGGCGAGGGCGGTCGAGAATCACGACCGTGAGGTCTTCGACATGGCAGCCCTTGGCTTCGGCGATGCGCTTGAGATTGCTGGAGGGGGATTCGTTGATGTCGATAACTCCCTTGGCGGCCGGGCCGACGGCGATTTTTTCCATGTACATGTCGGGAGCATGGAGAAAGCCGCCGCGGGGGGCGATGGCGATGGTGGCAATCGAGCCGTTCATGCCCTTGGCGCAGATACTGGTTCCCTCGAGGGGATCGACGGCGATATCGACTTCCTGGGCGGTGCCGTTGCCGACTTTTTCGCCGATAAAGAGCATCGGCGCTTCATCCATTTCGCCTTCGCCGATGACGACCGTACCGTTGATGTCCATCGAGCCGAGGGCGCGACGCATGGCGTTGGTGGCCGCCTCATCGGCCGCCATCTTGTTGCCTTTGCCGACCCAGCGGCTGCAGGCCAGTGCTGCCGCTTCGGTAACGCGTACCAGTTCGAGCGCGAGGTTGCGATCCATCTATGACTCCTTGCCGACGTTGCTAAATTAATAATCGGGCGGTATGATGGCATGATTTTCAATGAAAAACAAGTTCCGGCTGGTACACATATGTTACATTGAATGTGCAGGGCCCTTGGTCTGGAGAAATCAGTATGCTGTCGTTAAAACGTTCCCTTTTGGCTTTTGTCTGGCTGCTGCTGGCGGCCGGCCCGGTTCAGGCCGCCCTGTCGCAGAATATTTCCGCCGTCCAGGCGCGGGAGCTGTTGGCCGCCGAACCGGGAATTTTTCTGCTCGATGTGCGGACGGTCGAGGAGTATCAGCAGCTCCGTCTCGAGGGGGCCCGGCTGGTTCCCATCGACCAGTTGCTGAAACGGATCGGCGAGTTGCCGAAGGACCGGCCGATCCTGGTCTACTGCGCGGTCGGCTCGCGCAGTTCGCAAGTGGCCAACTACCTGGCCCGGCTCGGTTATCCTGTGGTTTACAACCTGTACGGGGGGATTTACGCCTGGCAGCTGCGCGGCTACCCGGTTATCCAGGGGCAGCCCTGAGGGAGGCTTATGGATAAGAACTTTTTCGTCTGGGCGCACCGGGGCGCATCCGCCGTGGCTCCCGAAAATACCCTGGCGGCCTTTGCCGCAGCGGAAGCGGCCGGTTCCGATGGCATCGAACTCGATGTGCATCTCAGCCGCGACGGGGTGCCGGTGGTTATTCATGACGCCACTGTCGATCGCACCACCAGCGGCAAAGGGGCTGTGTCCCGGCTGAGCCTGGAGGAACTGCGGCGCCTGGATGCCGGCGGCTGGTTTTCGTCCAGCTTTGCCGGTGAGCCGGTGCCGACCCTCGAAGAGGTGCTGTACTGGGCCGAAGGGCGGCTGCGGCTGAATCTTGAAATCAAGGAGTATGCTGCCGGCCAGGCCATTCTGCAGCTGCTGCCCCGTTATCCCCACGCCCGCATCCTGGTATCATCGTTCGATCACAAACTGCTGGCGGCCCTGCGCCGGATCGATCCGCAGCTGCCCCTGGGGTTTCTGGTCGAGTCGCTATTCTGGCGCGGTGCGGTGCGGCGGGCGATCGCCGCCGGGGCGGAAAGCCTGAATCCCCGCGCTGACCTGGTCAGTCGACCCATGCTGGCGGCCTGCCGGCGCCATGGGCTGGCGGTTTACCCCTGGACGGTGGACACGCCGACGCGGATCGCCAGCTTGGCGCGCCAGGGGGTGGACGGTGTTTTCACCAACGCCCCGGGGCAGGTGGTCGCGCTGCGCAACAATGAGCGCCGCCCATCCTGATCGTTTTGTTAAGTTCTCAGAAGTACAACTGAATTTTTGACATGTGCCGGGCTGATGCTATGCTTTTTTATCAGTTGTTCTGACTTCGGAGAGGTCCTGTCGCCATGCTGATCGATTTGAAACAGGTGCGATCCATTGTCTTTGACCTGGATGGCACGCTGTACCATAGCGACGGTCTGGCCGCTGAGATTCAGACCGTCGCGGCATCCCTCGTTGCTGAAACCCGCGGGGTCTCCCTCAAGAAGGGGCGCACCCTGTTGCGCAATTCCCGCAAGCGGCTGGCCGAGTTGCTGGAAGAAGAGCCGACCCTGACCCGTACCTGCCTGACCTTGGGGATCGAGGTTCCCGAGTTTCATCGGGCCATGCAGGCCGGGGTTCATCCCGAGCAGTACCTTGCGCCCGATCCGGTTCTGGAGGCGCTGCTCGATTCGCTGACCGGGGGCTGGGATCTTTATCTGTACACCAACAACAACCTGCCCCTCACCGAGAAGATTCTCGCCCTGCTCGGGGTCGAGTCGCTGTTCCGCCGCCTGTACACCATCGAATTCAACTGGACGCCCAAGCCCGACCCCGAGACCCTGCAGCGGGTACTTGAGGATATCGGCGGACCGCCCGACAGTTTTCTGTTCGTCGGCGACCGGGAACAGGTCGACCTGAAGGTCCCCCGGGAAATGGGGATTCCGACCCTGCTGGTGGCTGAAACCGCCGACCTGCTGCAGATCCACAAGATTCTCGGGATCATCCCCTGAGGTTGCCACGGCCTATTCTTGCCTTGTCTTATCCGCCCCCCTCATGTAAAATCCCAGCTTTATTTTCGCCTGAGAAAGAAGTTTTATCATGACCGAAAGCATGACAGCGGAACGCCGGCCGGAACTGGAAGCCTTCATCCGTCGGCGCATCGCCGAGGCGGGAGGAATTACTTTCGCCGAGTATATGGGGCACTGCCTGTACCACCCGGAATATGGTTACTATATCGCAGCGCGTGAACGGATCGGCAAGGGGGGCGACTTCTTCACCTCGACCAGCGTTCACTCGGCGTTCGGCCGCCTGATCTGCCGGCAGTTGGAGCAGATGTGGCAGCTGCTCGGCAAAGGGGAGTTTACTATCGCCGAGCAGGGCGCCGGCGAGGGGCATCTGTGTCTCGATATTCTCGACGCCGCCGCAGCGGAACACCCGGAGTTTTACCGGGCCCTGTCGTACTGCCTGGTCGAAATCAGTCCCGATAACCGGCAGCGGCAGAAGGCTCTCCTCGGCACGCATCTCGACCGGATCCGCTGGAGTTCGCTGGCAGATCTGGACGGGATGGAGGGCTGCTTCCTGAGCAACGAACTGGTCGATGCTTTTCCGGTGCACCTGGTCGAAATGAAGGATGGTCAGCTGCAGGAAGTCTTTGTTGTCGATCGCGACGGGACTTTTGGCGAAGAACTGCGGCCGCTGTCGTCCGGGCAGATTCAGCAGCACCTGGATGGCCTCGGCATTTCACTGGCTGAAGGGGCCCGAGCCGAAGTCAATCTCGAAGCCCCGCGCTGGATGGCCGCAGTCGGTTCCGTCCTGCGGCGCGGCTTCGTCATTACGGTCGATTATGGTTATCCTGCCGCAGAACTTTACGCCCCCTGGCGCAGCAGCGGCACCCTGATGTGCTACTATCGCCACACTTCCAGCGAGGACCCGTACCGAATGGCCGGTTGTCAGGACATCACCGCCCACATCGACTTTACAACACTGGAGCAGGCCGGCAAAACGCAGGGCTTGGAGCCGCTTCTTTACAGTG
>NZ_JBFHGD010000163.1:0-7682 GCF_041583255.1 Trichloromonas sp.
AGTTCGAGAGCATAGGCATCGGCCTCTACCAGGACAGCGGCATATCTCCCCTGAAATAAATGCCCGGCCCGCTTGCGTTTAACGTTGTAGTAGGTCGTGTATGAGCCGTTGACATGCTGCATGATTTGCGACAAGTTGCCTTCCGGCGTTTCAATGAACAGGTGGTAGTGATTGCTCATCAAGCAGTAACAATGGATGACAGCCCCATATCGCTCCGTTGCCGATTGGAGATAACCGAGAAACTTCTCCCTATCCCTTCGACTTTTGAAGATATCTTTACGCTCATTCCCGCGGGAGGTTACGTGGTAATACGCCCCCGGATACTGAATTCGTAACGGTCGTGCCATTTCCCCCTCCGGCTGTTGGGCCTTCAGCAGTCATTAAACGATCCATCTTTTTTGTCAATGTGTTACTCTGACCCCTCTGTTACTCTGCTTTTGCACTCCTGAGCTTCTGCCTCAAGGTGCGGTTACGTTTTCGCCAGGGTCGGTGATCACAAACAGATTACGCTTCGGGTCGAATTCGAGATTACTGGTGTAATCGGAGTTGAGATAGTAGTGCATGCCGACCTTGAGGACTCCTGTTGAAAATCTTATATCGCCACGAATCTTTCCGTACATCGCGCGCTTCAAATTTCCGGTTTCGTCAACTTCTGATCGGACTCGAAAGATAAAGTTATTATCTTCTGCCTCGTTTTTATCATCGTACCTACCATATGAACCTCTTGAACGGCGGCGCTCTAAATTCGATTGATATCCTGATTCAGGTGCCATTCGCGACAAGCGAAACCAACTCCCAACATTAAAATCTCCTCCACCATCATCCTTAAACACCTGAATGCCATCATGTGCATTTGAAAACGTCAGGGTCATCTTCGCATCGAAATTGTCAACATTGTCGAAGCGCCGTTCAACATTGAAGATGAAATCGGAATGCGTTCCCTGCCCATATGGGATTACCCAATCCGCCTTCTCTAAATCGAAACCGACTTCTTCTTCTGTTACTGGTACATTAAAAGAGGCATTTCGCACATACATCGGCACAGGGTTGACAATGGGGCGCATGACCACAGTCAACTTCTTCCCCCATGGCTGCCACACACCTAATTTTTGCGCATAGAAGTCATGATGGAATGTACTATCATAATACCCGTCTTTAATAGCTGTCCCCACAACAACACCATCATTTGAACTTGATGTGATACTACAATTACCTTTATCGTCGGTGTTTCTAATCACAGGCATTTCGCCGCCAGAAAATCGCACCCTTAATTTGGCATCCTTCAATTGTTTTCCAGATTCATCAATGACTTTTACGTTGATATTAATAACACCAAAAGCATTAGCATTGGTGTTTACTGCCAAAACAATAATAACAAATATTGTAATAAGAATATTTTTCATGGCTACTCTCCATTTATTAGCGATTTCCATCCGTCATACAAACTGAACAAATAAGAATAAGCAACAACATAAATATCGCTGTGTCTCCAATCATAGCCTTCCAATCTGTTATCGGGCCATGGTTTTCTTATCGCAAATGTCTGACGAATATCGATATCTCGATCTTCATCCAGTGTCCGTATTTCCTTCACCCCACGATGCCCTGCAGCAAAGGTCAGAGCTGAAATTTCGTTGGCAAGGAGTTCTTCACGCAGCAGTTCCTCCGGTAGCGTATCGAACACAGAGAAAAGCGAATCGGAATAGAGCCCCAAAGGTTCGTGATCGGCATTCTTCGAAAATAAAGGCCGAGTACGCAGCACATTGGGTTCGAGGGCATTGGCTGTAGCCGGCGCAATCATCATACAGTTCGGGATTTCCTCTGGCAAAGAAGGCTCATCACACTGATAGTAGCCGTCCGACAAGACGTAATTGAACCCCCAACCGCCAGCATCGCTGTCCGGGTCGACAATTGTTGGAAAACGGCCTTTGAACAACTCCTGAATCGACCAAGAATAGGTGCCGAGTTTGGAACGATTGGTCAGGCTATAGTTTTGTACAATATCTTCCCAACCCGGCCAGTCATTAACGTTTGTTTGATAGTTTGTTCCTGCGGGGTCGTTCACCGCCAACTCGAGCGTATAGTTGAAAGGGCGGAACGCCTCGTCAGTTGGCGTGTAATAGACATAAGTCCCTGTGTTAGCTCGAACTTGGGCAAAAATGTCGCGCCAGGTCAGGCTTGCCCTACCATCCCCGGAGTCAAACACCTTGTACCACTCCGACGCCCATAAGAAGGGTCGATAGCCTTGCTCCAATTCGACTGGCTGTTCTTCCGGGTAACGCCAAGCAGGGTGGTACATCGATTCCTTGGTCGCTGTCCGCCAGGGAGTCCCGACAGCATAATCGACCCCGCCCTCATAAACATCTCTGGGCGTATATGCTTCTTCGGCCACGGCAGGGTTGACCATCAGGTAACGTCCGATGGTCATCCCCTCGCGAATCGCGCTTGAAATGACCATGTTGCCGAGACTGTGGCCAAAAATTGTAGCTTCGTCCAACCCTTGGGCCGCGACAAACTCCTTCAGTAGTCTCCCAGTATTGAAGGCATGTCGCACATTTACATGATAATTCGGCGAACGTTCCACTATTGGCCATTGAGAATCCCACCCGAACCAGGTTATCCCCCAGAATTTGACTTTAGACCCAGACCAGTAGAACCGCTTGAAAATCTCGGCCTGCTCGCCGCGTGCGTCCTGGTCGTTGACGTTGTAACCATGGACATGGATGAGGTTATTGTTCTGTTCATTTTCGGCATCGAAGCCGGCAAAATGCCCTTTATTCTCAAAATCATCTATAAACAAACGATCCGGCTGGTCTATGTCGGGCACCGACTCAGATGCGAACACGCTCTGCTGTCCAGAATTGACTTGATAAAAGTTTTTCAGCTCTCCTATCAAGCTCTTCCGTCTATACATCTGCTCCACACCATCCAGACTGAGCTTGAGCTCGACCCTTGCCACGACCTCACCCAGCGCATTGGTCACCGTCAGCTGCAGGGGCTCGGTGCCAGGCAACACCCCTTCGATCAAGACGACCGGCGCCGAGGCAGGAGTTGTCGCCTGAACCACAGTCGTAAACAGCGATTCCTCCGCCGCTGACAGGGCTTCAATACCACCAGCGCGCACTTTTCGCGAGGCGGCCATGCCCAACTGCCGGGCCGTATCAACGACAGTCAGATAGTCCCCTGCATTCACGTTGGTCAACTCCGTAAAGACCACCCGCAGATTCTCCGCATTGGAGATCAGACGGTAGGTATATGACGCTGGAGGGAAGGTTCTTACCAAACCAGCGATATCGAGAGTCACCGGGAAGAAGTCGATCAGGTCGCGCACGCCATCGACGATATTGTTTTCATTATCAAGAAAAATGCTCGCGGATTGTTTGACACCAGGGATATCACTCCCTTCCGTCTCCCCTTCATCGTCATCGTCATTAATCCAGAAATAATAGGTATCGCCGCGCCCGGCCCGATCGATATCGCTTTGGTCTATTACGCGGCTATGGTCGTAGTCGGGGACCAAAGCGGCGTTGACGATACTGACCTTGACCGTATCGGCACCGACATTGGTCGTTACACCTCCCGCCGCCGTCTCGACGTCCAGCCAGATCGACTGGGCCTCGCCGGCATCGGCGATCCCTTCCACGTACACCTGCCAGAGGTGCGGCGCAATCGAGGCCCCCAGCTGTTCCAGCGTGTAGCTGGTGTTGGGCGCAATGTAGTTGCCATCCTCGGCCAGCCCGGCCACCTTGCGGCTGACGCCGCCATCCTTGCTCCACAATCGCAGGCTCCCCGGCGCCGGCGCATAGACATACCCCGCCGCCTGGTCGCCGCTGCGAGTGATCAAGGCCGGATTGGATGCGTCGTAAGTGAACTTCACCCGCACCTGCGTCGGGTCAAGAGTGCCGTCGATCTCAAGCAGCAACGGCACGAACGGCGCGCTGGCCCCATCCCCCTGGTTACCGAACATATCAATGCCATCGGCGAAGCCCGGCACCTTATCGCGATCCACGTCGAGCCGGTTGGTGAAGATCACCTTACCGGGGGACTGGGACTGGGCCTCAACAAGTTCCTCCAGAGGGTCACGGGCGGGCAACCGATGCGTGCCGTCCTCGTTCATGCCGGCATTGTTGTCACTGTCGATGTCGAGATCAACCAGCTTCGTGTTGATTGGCACCTTCTCGCTCCAGACCTCGGCCTCGTTCCAGCCGTGATTGAGCACCACCTGCACAAAGTATTGCCTTGCAGGGTCGAAGTGCAGGTTGCTCGGGATGATGTCCGTGTTTGCTCCCATGGTATCCGCCGACATCACGTAGACCAGGTCGACCCCCTGGTAGATCAGGAAGGAGGCCGAGACGGCATCGTAGTCGAGGGGGAGGATGGAGTAGCTCACCGGGACATCGGCAACCGGGAAGCCGTACTGGTTGAGTTCGACCGTGATGGCATCGGGCATATCAAGGGCGGCGCCGATGTAGTCAATCGACCAGTCGAGCGGAACGGTTTTGGTCTGGTCTGTCTGCTGAGTAGCGCAGCCGCTACAGCTGTTAACGTAACGACTGACCGTGTCGCTAGCACTGGCACGCACGACCACGCTGTTGCTTCCGACCGCCAGAGTCACATCGCCCTCGTACATGTCCGAGACCGTGGTGTTGAGCGTCCCCATGGCACCATTGAAGCTGACGCTAAGGCTGTCGGGCTCCACGAAAGCGAAGGCTCCATCGCCTGCATTCTGATTGCAACTGAGAGTTTCGCCGCCACAGGTGAGGTTTTCTGCCCCCGGCTGGGCGGCCGTCCCTTCCGCAATCATCTCCGCCTTGGCGCGGACCTTGACCAGAGGACCGGCCGGTCGCACGCGATACAGAGTGTCCTCGCTGTGCAACGACAGGAAGCTGCTCGGCGGAACGCTCTCTCCGCAGGTTGAATCCGGGGCGGCGGCATTGGTGTATCCGGTGAAATAGGCCGGAGGCAGGGTGACCGCACCGGTGCCGGCATAGCTCACCGTGATCGGGTACTTGCCGTCAGGATAGCTGCCCATAACGATCCCGGCAGAGACGACGCCGTTGCTCCAGGTGACGGCGGTATCGCTGCCGGTGACAGCACACTCACCCCAGCTCGGCAGGGTCTTGGAGCAGGCATCGTCCCCTGTCACCTGGGCTTGCAGCATGGTCTGGTTGGCACTTTCAACAGTACACCAGCTGTGCCAGGAGGCCGGCGTTCCGGCCGCAAACAGGATCGGCACATTGGCCACCGGGTTGCTGTACTGGTCCAGGACCTTTACTCCGATTTCGCCTGCATATTGCAGGATAGAACCGGCGATCTGGTTACCGAACGGTACCAGCTGCATCGGTGTCCCCGGGATCGCGATGGCGACAAACGCCTGGACCAGCTCGACGTTATTTTCCAGCCTGGCGGTGACGGTGTTTTCCCTTGCGAAGGAGGCGAACTGATCGCCGTCTCTGGAGTAGGTTGTTGCCTCGACCAGGATATTGCTGCCCAGCTTGAGTTTCGATGAGGTGCGGGCGATCCCCCTGAGATCGGTCGTCGCTGCGATCGTCTGCTCGCCGTTGGCGAAGACACCACCGCCTCGCTGTATCTCGAAGACAACCGGAGCTCCCGCCACCGGCCGCCCTTCGGCGTCGCGAACCAGGACTGCCAGCGGCTCGTTCAACTGCGTGCCGGCGGCGCCCACTTGGAAGTCGGTGCCGCCAAGCTTGTGGACAGAATGGGCGGCGAGCGGATTCAAATTACGCAGCGCTGCAAAGGGGCTCTCGAAAGCAGCGACCCACTCATAAGCCCAGCTGGATGGCGAAACGACCGTCATACCCCCGGCAATCTGCCCTGAGAGCATGTAACCAGCCGCTCCGGTAACCGGATCTTCCTTGAGGTAGCCGATGCCGCTCCAATCCTGCAACGACACCGCTTGCTCCGGAATCTGCACCGTCATACCCTGGACCACTGCAGTGGTAATATCGGCTTTGACGTTGTCGGCAAAGGGCAGGGTCGGCACGACCGTATCGACATTGGCCGCATCGATGGTCAGGATAGGCACCAGGCTGTCGCTGGCCAGACCGAGCAACCTGGCGGTGGAGACGCTCTCTACCTGGAAGGCATCTTCGAAGATGCGGCTTTCGAGCACCGACCCTTCCAGGGCCGAGAGTTGCATGAACATTTTCTGGCGATCGTCGGCAACCTGTGACCGTCTGACGCTTTCGACCGAACGCAGGTCGGCATCGAGAAACAACCCTTTCCAGGCAACGCCCTGCGGCACACCCAGCAGTTCAACGACCTCCAGCGCAGCGCCGAGGGTCACCACCGTGGGGATGGGGCGCAACCTGCGCAGATTGAACAACCGGGCCAGTTCAGACTCTCCCTGGTTCCAGCGGTCGACGTAGTTGAGTGCTTCGCGATAGAGCAGATCGGTTACTTCAATGTCAATATTCGCAGAATCAGGCAGCACGGCATCCTGGGCAACGACGCCGATAATCGCCGGGTAGCCCGCAACCAGCGTATTGTTGAAGGCGACGTTGCCGGCCGGCGAAACCAGCTCAACCTTCAATTCCAAGTCGCCGCCGACGGCAATCCCATCCTTTCCGACCACGATGCGTTCGTCGTTGACCGTCAGCACCGGACGCAGACGCACCAGATACGCCGGCGTGTTTTCCAGCCCTCCCCAGATGTTGATGATTTCCTGATCTTCAACCGTTTCCGGCTCAAAACCAATGACCACCTGCTGGTTGGAAAGCTTGTAGACCGGCAGACTGAAATCAAACAGCGGCAAACTCTCGGGGGCGGGTGAATTGGCCTGGAAATGTGCGGTATGGATCAGCGCAGAGGGGAGACTGGCGTATTCTCCGGTGATTGAAATCTCGGTAAACTGCGGTGCGCTGGGGAGAATCGCCAGGTTTTCACTGCGGAGATTTCGCGAATGCAGTAACTCCGGATAGGTTGTACCAGGAACGGTCGCCGCCAGAAAGTTTTCGGTCTCCTGGCGAACGTATTCTAGAGGCGTCTGGAGCTGGGAAGCCGCCAGGTAGGCATCACGGAGAGCGTCAAGAGGATTGCCCGGCGCCCCGTAAAGGTCGATGGAACCCGACTCGTCGTAACCAGCGACCTTGAAACTGGTATCAAGCGGCAGCCAGATCTTGCCCTGACTGTCGGCCATGGCCCCGCGATAGTTGGCGTACGGAATCAGGGCTTCGACCCAGACATGTTCGACCCGGTAATTGATGATCTCCAAGCCGTCCATCACCGGCTCAAAGGGGATTCCCGCCTTACGGAAGAACTCGCCGATGGCCGCCGGGTCTTCGATCCCGGTCAGCGACTTGATCGCGCCTAGCCCGGGGAAAAATTCGACCACCCCGCGTACGTAGCGGGCCGGATAACCGGACGCACGAAACAGTGCCACCAGCAGAGCCGCCTGGTCGGCATCGTTGCCGCTCTTCTGCCGCAGGGTTTCCTCGGCCCCCTTCATGGCCCCGAAGTACCACTCGGTCTCAACGTTGTTCTTCACCCATTCGTAAATCGCAACCGGGTCCCAGTTCTGCTGACTGGCGGCGATGGCGATGGTCTGGGCCTGATCGCTGATCAGTTTGGAGATCGGCGCCTCGGGCGAACCTTGAAGGTCGGCGGCCACATAGCTGAGAGAGCCGGCCTGATAGGCAGGGACGATACTCGGGGCCATGGTC
>NZ_JBFHGD010000164.1:0-7631 GCF_041583255.1 Trichloromonas sp.
CCTGAACGAGTCGATCACCGCCTCGCAGAAGGGGATCGCCCTGCTCAAAGAAGCGCTGAATAAATAGCGACAGACAGGGATGGACAAAGGCCTGCCGAGTTTTCGGCAGGCCTTTTTTTGATGGCATCGCAAGACTTTTTGCGAATGCATCTTTTTCGGGTCTGCAATATCGGCATTGGGGGAATGCCGCAATGCCGGTCGGACAGGAGGATGCGATGGCCTATAGTCAGGACCTGGCCGCCCGTCACTTCGGCGGCATCAATCCCGGCAAGAGGGGCACACATCGAAATTCTTAATTCAGAGAATTGATACCGCCGAGTGGTGGCCAAAAAAAATGCTATACTTAATTTTCGTTTCTCACGGATGCATCTGATCAGTCCTCGGGAGAGTTGTTGCCCCTGGTCCGCACAACCACCAGACAAGGGAATCCATGCGCTGTCCTGCTGACTCCCCAGAAAACAAGAAAAACGACTTACGGGAGAGCCTGATCGGGCTGGGCGAACGCTCGCATCGAAAAAGCTATTATCCCGAACTACAACGGCGCCTCGATGAACTGGAGCGCTTCAAAGCGCTTCTGGATCACAACAACGACGCCATCTTTCTGCTCGATGTGCCTGACGGCAACATTATCGACCTGAATGAAACTTCCTGCCGCCAACTGGGATGGGACTCGGAGGATTTACTGGGCCGCTCCATCTTCGATCTTTCGGCGCTGGGAAGTGACTCCAGGGCGCACGACCTCATCGGCAACGCCTCTGCAAGCCCCCAAAGCCAAGCGATGGTGGAGTCGACGCTGTACAGACGCGACGGAGAGAGTTTCCCGGCAGAAATCACCCTGGCTCGCAGGTCTTTCCAGGAGCGAGCGTATGTTATCGCGGTTGCCAGGGATATCACCAAACGCAGACAGACCGAACAAGCCCTTAAAGCAACTCTGGCCGAGGAACAGAAGTCGAAAAACAAGATCGACACCATCCTCAAATCAATAGCTGACGGCCTTATCGTTACCGACACCGACAAAAAAATTGTCCTGATGAACCGCTCGGCCCAATCCCTTCTCGACACCCCTCTCGATAAGGCCATTGGCCGCCCCCTGGAAGACCTGCTCGCAAGAAAAATGGTGCATACGCAGGCGCACTGCGCCTGGCCTCTGGGCACTTCAGGGGACCCGACCGAGTGGGAGATCCCAACCCGGGAGGGGAAATGGCCCCAGGTCATCCAGACCCATTTCGCGCCGGTGCAAGACCGGGAGGGAGAGGTCAGCGGCGAGGTCGCCATCCTGCGTGACATCACCCGCGAGCGCGAACTCGTGCGCATGAAAGACGCTTTTATCTCCCGGGCCGCCCATGAACTTCGCACCCCGCTGACCTCGATTTTGGGATTTACGGAAGTGCTGATCACGCAGGAAAAATACGGGTTAAAAGACCCGAAGCTTATGCAGGAGGGCCTCCAAAACATCCTCAAAAACGGCGAACGGCTCTCGACCATCGTTCAGGACCTGATGGATCTCTGCATCGTCCAAGCCGGCAAGTCCATTGTTCTGGATGCGGCCCCCTGCAACCTCGAGATTCTCTTCGCCGAAAGGGCAGAGCTTTACCAGGATATCTCGGACAGGCATCGAATTGAGCTCATCCTGCCTGACGACTTGCCTCGGCCCATTGCTGACGAACGCAGGATCAAACAGGTTTTGGACAACCTGCTCAGCAACGCGATCAAATATTCCCCTAAAGGGGGAACCATACGGCTGTGTGCTGAACGGTCGGCACAGGAAATCGAAATTTCCGTTGAAGATTCCGGAATCGGAATGGACCCCCAACAGATCGAACGGATCTTCGACCGTTTCTACCGAATCGACACGACCGACACCGCTGTTGAGGGATTGGGCCTGGGAATGGGGATGGCGCGAACCATCATCGAAGCCCATGGCGGCCGGATCTGGGTGGAGAGCGAACCTGGCAAGGGCACAAAAGTCTCTTTCTCCCTGCCCGGAAAGAGAGCCTGAACTCCGGGGGACGCACCGCCAGACCCGCTGCTTCTATCATGACAATCCCGTTCGCTGCGACGCACCTGCGCTGCCATAAACGCCGGAAGTAGCGCCCCGGTCGAAACGACGCGGCACAGGCGCGGCGGGGGACAGGTTGCCTGCCGGGCAAAGGAGGAACGCATGACCCAGTTGACCGAACTGCGCAAATTCGTCGCCCCAGAATACATTTTCGGCGGAGGGGCACGACACCTTGCCGGCCGCTACGCCAAGAACCTGGGAGCCCGCAAAGTCCTGGTGGTCTCCGACCCCGGGGTCGTCGCGGCGGGATGGGTTGGAGACGTCAGCGCCAGCCTGGAGAAGGAAGGGCTGCCGTACGTTCTTTTCACCGGCGTCTCGCCCAACCCCCGTGCCGAAGAGGTCATGAGCGGAGCCGAAGTCTACACTTCCGAGCGCTGCAACGCTATCGTAGCGGTCGGCGGCGGAAGCCCCATGGATTGCGCCAAAGGGATCGGCATCGTGAGCTCCAACAACCGGCCTATTCTGGATTTCGAGGGGGTGGACATGGTGGAGATCCCGATGCCTCCCCTGATCTGCATCCCGACCACCGGAGGAACCTCCGCCGATGTTTCCCAGTTTGCGATCATCCTGAATTCGGCGGAAAAAACCAAAGTGGCCATCATCAGCAAGACGGTCTTGCCTGACCTGGCCCTGATCGATCCGGTCACCCTCACCTCCATGGATCCCTTTCTGACGGCCTGTACCGGCCTGGATGCCCTGACTCACGGGATCGAGGCTTTTGTCTCCAACGCCCACTCCCCGATGACCGACCTGCACGCCCTGGAAGGGATTCGCCTGGTATCCAAACATCTTGCCGAGTCGGTCAAAAACCCCACGGATGTCGAACTGCGCACCCTGATCATGCAAGGAAGTCTGCAGGCCGGGCTGGCTTTCTCCAATGCGATCCTGGGGGCCAACCACGCCATGGCCCACAGCCTGGGGGGAGAAAGGGACGCCCCTCACGGTGAGTGCAATGCCATCTTGCTCGACCACGTGATCGCATTCAACCTGTCGGCGGCTCCCGAGCGCTTCGAGCGCATCGCCGAAGCCATGGGACTTGACCTGCGCGGGATGAATTCGACAGAAAAAAAAGCGGCCCTGCTCAACCATATCAGAAGCATCAAGCAGGAGGTCGGCCTGGACCTGAAACTCAACAATATCGGCATAACCAGGGGAGACCTGTCTTCTCTCAGCAAAAAGGCCCTCAAAGACCCCTGCATGGTAACCAATCCGCGCCGGGCCAATCAGCGCGACATCGAGGTAATCTATGAGGAATCCCTCTGACCCTTCGGACGATGAAGAGGCCCTGCGAGGAAAGCTCATCGGGCTGGGCGAGCTCTCTCATCGCAAAAACTATTATCCCGAACTGCAGAAGCGCCTTGAAGAACTGCGCAAGGCCCACAACGAGCTGGAGTTGCGCGTTGAAGAGCGTACCGCCGAACTCGCCCGCGCCAACCGTCAGCTTAAAGCCGAAATAACCGTCCGCCAGCAAGCCGAAGAGCAATTGCGGTCCACCCATCGGCAGCTGCAGGACATCATCGAATTCTTACCCGATGCCACCTTTGCCATCGACGATGCTGGCAAGGTCGTAGCGTGGAACCGGGCGATCGAGGAGATGACCGGCGTGAACAAGGACGCCATCCTGGGGCATGGGGACTATGCCTACGCCCTGCCCCTCTATGGCCAAAAACGCCCATGCCTGATCGATCTGCTGAGGCGGACCGACGGGAAAATCGAGGCCAGCTACGATTTCATCAATAGGCGCGGAGACGTCCTCTATGCCGAAGTCTTTGCACCAAATCTTCACCATGGCCAGGGTGCCTACCTGTGGGCAAAAGCTTCGATCCTTTACGATCAACAGGGCAATGTTCGAGGCGCCATCGAGTCCTTCCGCGACATCTCAGAGCGCAAAGAAGCACAGACCAAACTGCAGAAGGCCAACCGGGAGCTGGAGGCCTTCGTCTTCACGGTCTCCCATGATCTGCGCAACCCCCTGAATTCCATCCTCTGCTTTGCCGCCCTGCTTTTCAAAGACTGTGCGGAAAAACTGGACCAGGAGGATCTCGATCTGCTTGCAGGCATCCAAAGGCAGGGCAAGCGGATGCAGGCCCTTATCACAGACCTCCTCGCCCTGGCACAACTGCGACCGATCGAACGTCCGACAGAAGCGGTACCCGCCTCGGAGGTGGTCCAGGAAGTGATCGAAAGCCTGTTTGGGGAAAACCCTGAAGAAGCCCGGACGGTAAAGGTCGGTTCCTTGCCGCAACTCAGGATTCCCAAAAGCCATTTGTACCAGATTTTCGACAACCTCATTTCCAATGCCAGGCGCTATACCCACGGGGAAGGAGACACCATCGAAGTTGGAGGAAGGCGCGATGGCGACCGAGTCACCTTCTTCGTGCGGGATCACGGCCCCGGGATTCCCGCAGGGGAAAAAGACCGCATCTTCGATCTGTTCTATCGAGGGGCAACAGAAAGCAGCAGGGAGGGGACTGGGGTAGGACTGGCCACGGTGCAGAGAATTGCCCGCATGGCCGAAGGACGGGCATGGGTGGAGGAAACGCCTGGAGGGGGTGCGACCTTCCATGTTGTGCTGATTGATCCCCCGCAGGACAGGCCTTCTGAGGACGCCGCCAGATCAAGACGGTAGCCCTCAGTCACTGGAGTTAGAAACTTCCGACCCTCCATATTAAGGACATAAAAGAAGCCAGGCCGAATCGACCTGGACTCTTTCCATCCTCATTCCCCTGGCGGCGAATGCCTCGATTCACAACGTCTGGGTGGCGGATTCAATGGTCACGGCCAATGCCGCCCGCGCCCAGCCGAACTTGGCTTTGATGACATCAAAATCAGGGCCGGAGGTGACAAAGGCGGCCGTCCCCCTGATCAGAAAGCCGGTGCCGGGGCCGTTCTTGCCGGCCACCTTGCTGCTGCCCAGGGTCATCAGCACCTTGTTGTTCAAGGCCAGGTTCGCCTCGGTGTGTTCCATGTAACCCGCCGGAATCAACAAGCGTTCATCGGCGGTGATGCGTATGTAGCTGTTCCAGGTGTTCACCAGGTGCGGTCCGTCCTGCCCCATGGTCGCAATGGCCACCACCCCATCCTGCTTCAGTACTTGCAACAATTTTTCCGGAATCATCGTGTCGTTCTCCTGTCGTTTGTATGGTTATGCCTCACGCTACTTGAAAATGTGCCACCATCGGCCTAAGCTGTTTCCATAAAAGAGAAGGGGTCAGCCTGCTGCTGACGCCTGTGCGACAGCTGCCCTGAGCGGCCTTCAGGACCGCCGAAATTTCATTGTGTTCATCGGAGCGCGTATGTTCATCCTGAACAACGATACCCCTGTCCCGCTATACCAGCAACTTTACAGCCAGATAAGAGAGCACATCCTGGCGGGCAAACTGCCCGCCGATGCCCGACTCCCCTCGGTCCGGCAGCTGGCCATCGAACTTGCAACCAGCCGCAACACGGTGGAAGGCGCCTACCAGGAACTGTACGCGGAGGGGTACATCTACAGCAAACCGCGCAGCGGCTATTTCGTCTCGGCGCTCGACCAGGAGGCCGCGCCCTTATCCCTGTTGAAAAAACCTCGCCTGCGCAGTTCGCTCTCGACGCCTGCGCCGCGCTTCGATTACGATTTTCACCCGGCCCGCCTCGCCCCGAAGAGCTTCCCCGCGCCGCTGTGGCGCAAGCTGTTCAGCGAATGCCTGCGCGAGACCTCTCGTGAGCTGGTCCAGTATGGCCCGCCCCAGGGAGAATTGAACCTGCGCCGCATGATCCAACTCTACCTGGAACGCTCACGGGGCGTGGTCTGCGACCCGGAACAGATCGTCATCTGCGCCGGCCTGCAGCACAGCCTCGACATGGTCGCCCAGATACTCAAGGGGAGCCACTCGGTGGTGGCGGTCGAGAATCCCGGCTATCACCTGCCGCGCTCGGTCTTTCGCAACCATGGCTATGAGATCGTCCCCGTACCGGTCGGGGCGGACGGGCTGGATCTGGAGGCCCTCGCCAGCAGCGGCGGCACCCTGGCCTATGTCACCCCATCGCACCAGCTGCCCATGGGCTGCGTGATGCCCGTCGCCAACCGGCTGAAACTGATCGAGTGGGCCGAATCAGGCGGCCGGCTGATCCTCGAAGACGATTACGACAGCGAACTGCGCTACCACGGCAAGCCGATCCCCTCGCTGCAGGGGCTGCGCCCGCGGGGAAATATCATCTACCTGGGGACTTTTTCCAAGGTCCTCTCCCCTGCCCTGCGCCTGAGCTACCTGGTGCTGCCCGACTCGCTGCTGGACGCCTACCGCCGGCTTTTTCACGATTATTTTTCCACCGTCTCGCTGCTGGAACAGAGAACCCTGGCAAAATTCATGGAGCAGGGGCACTGGGACCGGCATATCCGGCGAATGCGCGCCATCTATAAAAAACAGCATGACGTCCTGATCCGGGCCGTCGCGCAGCGCTTCGGCTCCCGGGCCGAGATTGTCGGGCAGGGCGCCGGACTCCATATTGTGCTGCAGCTTCCCGGCATATCCCTCAGCGAAGCGGAGATCATTTCGCGGGCTGCGCAGCATGGCATCGGGCTCTTCCCCTTTTCGGCCACCTGCGCCGCAGGCGAACCCGCCGCGACCCGGCTGCTGCTCGGGTTCGGCGGGATGAGCGCCAGCGAGATAGAGGCAGGCATTGCGCTGTTGTCCCGACTCTGTTTTTGATAACCTGCTACCTGGCCTGCCGTTCTAATGAATCATAGGCCAAAGTTGCCCACGGCTGTAGGGCCAGCTTTGAATATAATTGTGGGGGCAGATTCACCCGCTGCACCCATTGGATGGGGCACACGTTTTCAACGAAAACAGAAAACCCGTGCAATCTAGGAGCGGCTGTAATTACAAGCACTTCGATAACGGCCTGATACCAGGTGAGGACGAAGATAACGAGGCAGGAGATGGAAGACGATATCACCGAGCGGTACAACCCGACAACAGGCCTTATCGAGATCCGCTGCGGTCACTGCGGAAACGCCGAGGAAGTCCCGACCAGAAAACGGGAAAAGCATGAACACGGCCCCTTTCTGCCGCAGTGGATCGCGGCGAGAAAGCCCTGCCGCTTCACCCGCGGCACGCAAGGGGACTGCACACTGAGGGGCCAGGTGACCTGGAACGATGTTGTCTGCTCCGAGTGTGGCAACATGAGTACCCGGGAGCAAAGCCCGGCTTACCGGGGCAGGGAAAAGGACATCCGCGTGCCTTGACCGGGGTGGCTACCATCTGGATGGTGCCGCCGTGGGCTTCGATGATGACCCTGACAATCGACAGCCCGAGCCCCTGTTCCCGGGACACAAGGTAGGCTTATGCAGCCTGATGATTTTCCGCCAGTTTCGGCGGCTTTCTTGGGGCGATCTGAAGGCGTTCTTCTCGCACGTACGGATCTGCAAAAAGGATGAGGCGAGCCTTATCCGCTCGCCTCATCCCTACTCGATTTACCCTATTGGTTGTGCGCGCCAGCTATAAGACTGTGATTCGCAGCCCAATCGGCGCCGCGGGGGCTCTTGCAGTCACGCTCTTCGGGTACTCATAAGCACCAATATCGTACAGAC
>NZ_JBFHGD010000165.1:0-7561 GCF_041583255.1 Trichloromonas sp.
CCCCCCCCCCTAAAAAACCGCGACTCTTTGCGCAAGCGGGCGCCAGCGCAGGTGGGGCAGGGCATGACATTCATGAATCGGCCGAGATTCTCGCGCACCCCTTCCGAATCGGTCTCGTGGTAGCGCCGTTCGAGGTTGGGAATCACCCCCTCGAAGGTCTTGTGGTAAAACTGCCGGCGGCCGCCCTGGTCGAAGTAGAAGCGCACCTCCTCGTTCCCCGAACCGTGCAGCAGAACGTTGCGCACCCGTTCGGACAGCTTTTCGAAAGCCTGGTTGATGTCGAACTGGTAATGGTCGGAGAGGGCCTCGATCAGCTGGAAGTAATAGCCGCCGCCACCGCGGGTTTCCCAGGGGGCGATGGCACCTTCGCGCAGGGAGAGGGCAGGGTTGGGCACCACCTCATCGGGGTCGAAGTACATCCGCGTCCCCAGCCCGGAGCAGTCGGGACAGGCGCCGTAGGGGTTGTTGAAAGAAAACATCCGCGGGGCGATTTCCGGATAGGAGATGCCGCAATCGACGCAGGCGTGCTGCTCGGAAAAAAGCAGGCTTTCGCCGTCGACCACCTCGACCCGGACGATGCCGTCGGCCAGCCGCAGGGCGGTTTCCAGGGAATCGGCCAGGCGCCCCTGCACCCCTTCCTTGATCACCAGGCGGTCCACCACCACCTCGATGGTGTGCTTTTTCTTCTTGTCGAGGGCGATCTCCTCGGCCAGTTCCCGCATTTCGCCGTCGATGCGCACCCGCACGAAGCCGTCGGCCTGCAGCTGGCGCAGTTCCTTGCGGTACTCCCCCTTGCGCCCACGGATGATCGGCGCCAGCAGCAGCAGGCGGCTCTTTTCCGGCAAGGCGAGGATGCGGTCGACCATCTGTTCGACCGTCTGCGAAGCGATCTCCTTCCCACAGGATGAGCAGTGCACCCGGCCGACCCGGGCGAAGAGCAGGCGCAGGTAGTCGTAGATCTCGGTCACCGTGCCGACCGTCGATCTGGGGTTCTTGGAGGTCGTCTTCTGCTCGATGGAGATGGCCGGAGACAGCCCCTCGATGCTCTCCACGTCGGGCTTCTGCATCTGCTCGAGAAACTGCCGGGCATAGGCCGACAGGCTCTCGACGTAGCGGCGCTGCCCCTCGGCGTAGATGGTGTCGAAGGCGAGGGTACTCTTGCCGCTGCCGGAGACCCCGGTGATCACCACCAGCTTATCGCGGGGGATCTCGACGTCGATACATTTCAGGTTGTGCTCGCAGGCACCTTTGACGATGATTTTATTGGCCATGATAACCAGTGATTGGTGATTAGTGATTGGTTCTTTTCTGTGGGGGCGGTGCTTGCTGCGCCCCTACAAATGTGCCGCCATCTGCTCGGCCATGCGCACTGCCGCCACCAGGCTCTCGGCACTGGCCTGGCCGGTGCCGGCAAGATCGTAGGCGGTGCCGTGATCGACCGAGGTGCGCACGATGGGCAGCCCGAGGGTCACGTTGACACCGTCCTCGAAATGAAGCAGCTTGAGCGGAATCAGCCCCTGGTCGTGGTACATGCAGACCACCGCATCGCAAGAGCCGCGCGCGGCGAAGTGAAACAGGGTGTCGGCGCTGTGCGGCCCGCTGGCGGCGATCCCTTCGGCTTGCGCCGCCGCAATGGCCGGTGCGATCAGGCGGCTTTCCTCGTCGCCGAACAGGCCGCCTTCCCCGGCATGGGGGTTGAGGGCCAGCACCGCGATGCGCGGCCGGGCCTGGCCGAAGAAACGGCGGAAGGCGGCATCGGTGATGCGGATGGTTTCGAGGATTTCGGCCTGGCTCAACGCCTGCGGCACCTCGGCCAGGGCCATGTGGGTGGTCACCAGGCAGACCTTGAGCTTTTCTCCTCCCAGCATCATCACCACCTTGTCGACCCCGCAGCGCTCGGCCAGCAGCTCGGTGTGACCGGGAAAGGCGTAGCCGGCGGCGTGAATCGCCGCCTTGTTGATCGGCGCCGTGACCATGGCCGCGGCCTGGCCCGAGAGACACTGGTCGCAGGCCCATTCAATGTAACGGACCATGGCGTGGCCACAATCGGTATCGGGGCGGCCGTACTTGAGCCGGTCGGCATCGAGGGCGGAGAGGGGCGCGAGATCGAGCTGCCGATCGCCGGCCAAGACCAGCTGAACATGCCCGGGCGCGGTCGTCGCCCGACAGGAGACGCCGACCACCGCCGCCGCCCGCTGCAGCACCGCCGGGTCGCCGGCCACCAGCAGCGGCCGGGACAGGCCGTCGAAGGCGCCTTCACACAAAGCCTTGACGATAATTTCCGGGCCGACTCCGGTCGGGTCACCCAGGGTCAGGACGATGGGTCGTTTCACGTGAATCCTCCGCTCGGGTCAAAGAGACAGTATAGCCCAGAGCCCGGGGGCTTGACATGAAAAAAATCCCCGCCGAAATCGGCGGGGCTCAGTTGACAGCGTCGGCAAGGCGCCTGTTACAGGCGCACGTCGATGTAGGCGGATTTGCGCAGTCCTTCGGCCCAGGACTTGAACGCCTCGTCGGTCTTCTGCTCGGTGAGGGTTTTGGATATCTCCCCCTTGACCGCATCGAACTGGCGGACCGAGCCCGCCTGGCGACCGAGCACCTTGAGGATGTGAATACCGTCGGGGGTTTCCACCAGGCCGCTGACCGCCCCTTCTTCGAGGCCCGTGAGGGCCCGGTCGAAAGCCGGGGTCAGCTCGCCGGCGCCGAAGGTGCCCATGTCGCCCCCTTCGGCACTCTGCTCGCTGGAATATTCGAGCAGCAGCACGAAAAAGTCTTCGCCGGCCTGCAGCCTGGCCAGGGCGCCGGCCGCCGTGCTGCGGGTCGCTTCGACCTGGGCGCTGGACGGTTTTTCCGGCAGCGGAAAGCCGATCCGGGCGATGTGCATGGTCGGATTCTGCCGATAGTCCTCGATATGCTCACGGAAATAATCGAGCATTTCCTGGTTGCTGACGTCGACCTTGCTCTTGACTTCGCGACCGAGGAGCTTGTAGCGCAGAATCTGCTTGCGCAGGTTGTCCTGGTAGACGTCGAAATCCATCCCCTGCAGCTTCAGAGCCTCGATCAGTTCGGCGCGGGTCAGCTGGTTCTGCATGAGCACATCGCCGATCGCGGCTTCGATCTCGTCACCGGTTACAGCGATCCCCAGCTCCTTGACCCGCTGCTCCACCAGCGTCTCTTCGATGAGGCTGGAGAGGGCCCGCTGGCGAACTTCGTCAAGGGCCTGCGGCGAAAGCTTAGCCAGACCGCCTTCGCCGAACTGGCGCTTTTCCAATTCACGGTCGACCTGGTAGATGGTGATGATGTCGTTGTTGACCACGGCCGCGATGCGGTTAACGGTTTCCGCCTGGGCCAGCGGACAGAGCAACAGCAGCAGGAGCGTCGATAGGGCAAAAAAACGGTTCATCAGGCAGATTCCTTGTAAAAGATTTTCCGGGACGTGCCGTCACCGGCAGCGATTAGTCCATTCAGTCGAGCAGCGACCAGTTGATGGTGATCGACGCCCGCTCGCGCAGGCCCCGCAACCACTCCTGGTAGGCCTGCTCCTCGTTTTCTCCGCGCAGGATGTCGCGAATGGTGTCGCGCACCGCGTCGAGCGGAAGCCGGACCGACGGCCGCCGCTCCTGGACCTCGAAAATGTGATAGCCGTATTCGCTTTTCACCAGTTCGCTGAGCCGCCCCTCGGGCAGAAAAAAGACGACCGCGTCAAATTCGGGCGGCATCTCGCCCCGGGCGAAAAAGTCGAGATCACCGCCGTCCTCGGCATCGGGAGAGAGGGAGTGCTGGCGCGCCACGGCGGCAAAATCGGCACCCTGGCGAAGCTCGTCCAGCAGTCGGTTCCCCTCGGCCTCGTCGGCCACCACGATCTGCCGGGCCCGCACCTGTTCGGGGCGATCGAAGTCATCGCGGTTTTCCTGGTAATACTGGGCGATATCCTCGTCGTTGACCGTCACCAGCGAATAGACCGCCTGATGGACGACCTTTTCCATCAGCAGGCTCTCTTCCAGCGCCTGGCGCCACTGCTCTTCGCTGAGCCCCCGTTCGGCCAGCAGGGCCAGGAACTCCTCGGCCGGATACTCGGAGCGCGCATCAGCCATGGCCGCCTCCACCTCTTCGGCAGACAGGGCGATATTGAGCCGGCCGGCTTCGGCCAGGGTCAGCTCGCGGTCGACCGTCTGGACCAGGAAGGAGCGCTCCAGGTCGCCTTTTTCTTCCGGCGAAAGGCTCTGGTCGGCCGGCAGGGTCTTGGCGAAGCTGCTGCGGAACTGCTCGAGGGTCACCGCCCGGCCATCCACCGTGAGCAGCACCTGGGGCGCCGCTTCGCCCCGGTCACGGCAGCCCGTGAGCAGAAACAGGAGTAACAGGGGAAGCAGAAAACGGACTGTTCGACGACGGCAGCTGATCATTGGTATTAATCCCGCACGGAATGGGTCTTGATCTGAACACAACTGGGACAAGCTAGCACAGCTAGAGAAACCCCTGCAATTCTTTTTTCGCCGTCGTCAGCACCTCTTCGGCGCCCATTTTCCCAATCTGGACCGACAGCCGGTAGTCGGGGGAAAAGCGGTATTTTCCAGGCTGTTCCATGAGCTTGAGGATCTTCTCCGGCGGCACCGGGGTGGTCGCGTGAAAGGCGAACAGCAGCTGGCGACCGTCATATTCGGCCAGCTCGACCTTGAACTGCTTCATCAGCACCCGCAGCTTCATCACCTCGATCAGCAGCACCGCCGGCTCCGGCAGCTCGCCGTAGCGGTCGCGCAGCTCGTCGGCGGCATCGTAGAGCTCGTCGACCACCTCGGCGGCGGCCAGCTGCTTGTAGAAGACCAGCCGCTGGTTGGGGTCGGGCAGGTATTTTTCCGGCAGGAAGGCGGACAGCCCGAGGCGCACCTCGGGGTCGACCTTCTCCTCGCGCTCGAGCCCCTGCAGTTCGTGAATGGTTTCTTCGAGCAGCTCGGCATACATCTCGAAACCGATGGCGGCGATCTGGCCGGCCTGGCGGCCACCGAGCAGGTCGCCGGCGCCGCGCAGCTCGAGGTCGTGGCTGGCGACCCGGAAGCCGGCGCCGAGCTCGGTGAGATCCTGCAGCACCCGCAGACGCTCCCTGGCCTCACGGGTCAGGCTCCCCTCGCCGGGGATCAGCAGGTAGGCGTAGGCCCGGTGGCGGCTGCGGCCGACCCGGCCGCGCAGCTGGTAGAGCTGGGAGAGGCCGAAACAGTCGGCGCGGTTGATGATGATGGTGTTGGCACGGGGGATGTCGATGCCGTTTTCGATGATGGTGCTGCAGACCAGAACCTGGTCCTTCCCCTCGATGAAATCGACCATCACCTGCTCCAGGGCTTTTTCCCCCATCTGCCCGTGGCCGACGGCGATTTTCGCCTCGGGAACCAGGGTGCGCAGAAAATCGGCCATCGCCTCGATATTCTGCACCCGGTTGTGAACGAAGAAGACCTGGCCGCCGCGGCGCAGCTCGCGCAGGATCGCCTCGCGGATCAGGTCGTCGTCGAACCGGGTGACATAGGTGCGCACCGCCAGCCGGTCGACCGGGGGCGTCTCGATGACCGAGAGGTCACGCATCCCCATCATGCTCATGTGCAGGGTACGGGGGATTGGCGTGGCGGTAAGGGTGATGACGTCGACCTCGGCGCGCAGCTTTTTCAGGCGCTCCTTGTGGGAAACCCCGAAGCGCTGCTCCTCGTCGATGACCACCAGGCCGAGGTTCTTGAAACGGACGTCCCGCTGCAACAGTCGGTGGGTGCCGATCAGGATGTCGACCTGGCCGGCGGCGGTGCGCTCGAGCACCTGCTTCTGCTCGCTGGCGCTGCGGAAGCGGGAAACCATGTCGACCTCGACCGGGTAGTCCTTGAAGCGCTCGCGGAAGGTTTCAAAGTGCTGGCGGGCCAGCACCGTGGTCGGCACCAGCACCGCCACCTGGCGGCCGTCGAGGGCGGCGCGAAAGGCGGCCCTAATCGCCACCTCGGTCTTGCCGTAACCGACGTCGCCGCAGACCAGCCGGTCGACCGGGCGTTCCGACTCCATGTCGGCCAGCACCTCCTGGATCGCCCGCAACTGGTCGGGGGTTTCCTCGTAGGGAAAGGCGGCCTCGAATTCGCGGAACACCCGATCCGGACGGCCATAGCGGAAGCCCTGGCTCATCTCCCGGCGGGCGTAAATCTTGAGCAGCTCGCGGGCCAGTTCCTCGACGGCGGCCCGCGCCTTGAGCTTGGCCTTTTCCCAGGCGCCGCCCCCCATCTTGTCGAGCCGCGGGGCCTGCCCTTCGCCGCCGACGTATTTCTGCACCTTCTCGATGCGCTCCACCGGCAGGTAGAGCTTGTCGCCGCCGGCGTACTCGAGGTGCAGGAAATCCCCCTCGCTCGGTCCCATGCTCAGGTGCTGCAACCCGTGGTAGCGACCAATGCCGTGGTCGGCGTGGACGACGTAATCCCCCTCCTTGAGTTCGGCCAGGGAGGAGAGGAGGGCGCGGGCATCCTTGCGCGGCCGGCGGCGGACCCGCTGGCCGAAGATTTCTTCCTCGGTAACCACCACCGTACGTTCGTCCGGCAACCGGAAGCCGTCGGGCAGTTCGCCCAGCGTCACCACCAGATCTTTGCTCTTCAGAGTCTTCAGCGACGCGCCCGGATCGAACACCGGCCGCACCCCTTCCGGCTCAAGCAGGTCGAGCAGGCGCTCGGCCTGTCCCTGCTGGTGGCAGACCAGCAGGGTGCGCCAGCCGTCCTCCTGCCACTGGCGCAGCTGGGCGGCCAGGCCGGCCAGGCCGCCGCCGGCTTCGCGCAGGCGGGTATGGATATCCCCGTTGCCGAGGGCGTTGACCCGGTAACGCTGGCGGTCCTCCTGCAGGCGGAAGACCTCGAGGGAGGCGAATTCCTGCCTGCGCCGCAGCGACAATTCCCGCTCCAGTTCGGCCGGGGTCAGATACATGCTGGCCGCCTCGACGTACGGTTCCTCGCGGCGGGCCATGCGCGCCTCGCCCTCGGCGACCTCGGCGGCAAACTGGTCACCGGCCTGGTCCACCGCCGGCGGATCGAGAATGACCCAGCGCCCCTTGGGGGCATAGTCGAACAGGGTATCGAGTCGCCCGTAGGTCAGCGGCAGCAGAAACTGGCGGCCGGGAGACAGCAGTCCCTCCCTGGCCTCTTCGAGCACCGCCTCGCGCTGGGAGCGGGGGAGCTCGAGGGCATCGCAGCGCTCCTTGAGCCGGCGGGAAAAACTCTGCAGATAGTCGCCGGCCAGCACCATCTCCCGGGCCGGCAGCAGCTCCAGCCGTTCGAGCTCGCGATCGTCGGAACGCTGGCTGGCCGCGTCGAAGGGGCGCAGCTTTTCGAGGGTGTCACCGAAGAATTCAAGCCGCACCGGCCGGGCCAAAGAGGGCGGAAAGATGTCGATGATATCGCCGCGCACCGAAAAGGTACCGCGGTCCTCCACCAGCGGCACGGCGTTGTAACCGAGCCGCTGCAGCAAGTCGGTGAGCTGCTCGCGGGGGTAGTCGCCGCCGAACTCCAGCACCTCGCAGAGCCCGGCCAGCACCTCGCGGGGAATCACCCGCTGC
>NZ_JBFHGD010000166.1:0-7516 GCF_041583255.1 Trichloromonas sp.
GAAGCCCCTTGGAATCGATCCCACGTTCTTCCGGCTAGGAACAGGCTTTGTCATTGGCTTCGCAATGTTAGCTTTCTTTGTTAACTGTCTGATCCTTGTTTTCAATAAAGAGCGGCAAGGATTTTTTCTTCGCCTATTCGCATTTAACAGCCTGTATGGCATGGGAGCGATGCTTGGTGCTCTATTCGCAGAATTCTTCCTGAGAACAGAAGTCAAGTGGATGCTCGTCTACTATGCAACAGGGATAATTATTGTTTCATCAGCTAATCTGGCGGCCCATTATAAAGTGATATTGAATGCCTTGAGAGGTGATTCTCCCCCGCCAACCGCCGCAAGCTAAGCGCGGGAAATCCAGGGGGGGCGTCTTCATTCTTGCTAAAGTGAAATGTGTAGACGCGACCCCCTGTTTGTTCCGAATCGTCCGCCGGCATCCGTGCCCGGGTCGAAGCCACCCGCCAGATGTCGCGCGAGCGCCTGGAAAAATTCGGCATGCACGCCAACAGCCAGATGGCCGCCCGCCACATCCGCAAGTTCTGCCCGGTCGACGAACAGGGGCACCAGCTGCTCGAGATGGTCACCGACCGGCTCGGCCACTCGGCCCGCAGCTACTCCCGCATCCTCAAGGCGGCGCGCACCATTGCCGACCTGGCCGGTTGCGAAACTATTCAGCCGGCGCATCTGGCTGAGGCGATCCTGTATCGCTCGCTGGATCGGAAGGCCATGTGAGCGCCGGTTCGACGGTGATTCCGCACGGGTGCCGAGAACGGCCTTCGGGTTGTCTGCTGCAAATTTAGCCTGACCACCATGCCCGCAGGGTGTTAGCGGGTTGATTATGGAGAGGTCGTCAGGTCTTCGTGCGCTAATTTTTATGTCGGGTGGACGGACGTTCTGGCAACTTTTTATTGCCCTTAGAATCTTTGTGGGATAAGTTAAACAAATATATGATCATCAAGAGAGTCGGGAGGGTAAATGATGACCGAACGGGCCAAGACAGTCCTGTTGGTGGATGACAACAGGACCTTCGTGATGTACGCGGGGTTGTTGCTGAAGCGGATGGGTTACGAAGTCATTCCCACGGGCAGTGCTTTCGAGGCCATCAAGCTTTTGAAGATGATGTCCCCCGACGCCCTTATTCTCGATGTCAACATGCCCGAGATGGACGGGCCCTCATTGCTGCGGCAGATCAAGAGTGATGAAGAAATCGCCGACATCCCGGTGATCATGGCTTCAGCCGACGGTTCCGAAAAAACCCTGCAGGAATGCCGACGGCTCGGCTGCAGCGGCTACGTTCTCAAACCGCTGACCCCTGAAAGTCTCCACCGCTGCCTGCAGGACGCGCTCACTCCCGAAGGCGCCGAGAAGCGGCGGCATTTCCGGGTGGCCTTTGAGGGGCGCGTGTCGGTCAGAAATTCCGGCCAGACCCAGGAGTTGTATGCCGTGAATCTTTCCCAGGGGGGGATTTACATCCGCAAGAAAGATCCTCTGCCCGTAGGGACCGTGGTGACCATTCGGTTTGCGGCAGGGGACCATATCGATGTCAGCCTGGACGGCGTGGTGATCTACAAAAAGGACATTTATGACGGGGCCTTCAAGATGGTTCCCGGCATGGCCATCCAGTTCAAGGGGCTGTCTGCCGAAAAAGGCGACCAGCTCAAGGCCTTCATCAATGATCTGCTGACCCGCGACCTGCTCGAAGAGCAGGATGAGCTGGTTATTTCCATCTGCTAGCGCTCTGCCGCTCGAGCGCGTGGACCGCAATCCGCAAGGGTTCTGCGAGGAAAAGAAAGTTTTATTTGTTCGCGGTTGTTTTTGTCTTGCTTTTCGGCTTAGCGCTGTGTTACCTTGAAAAAACTTAAGTAAGTGTGTGTAAGTTTTTTGTTGCTCACCAGTTTGACAAGGTGTCATTCTGGATCAAAAACACAGGCCCACTTGGGTGTGTGTTTTTATTTTTTGGGCGATCGGGATTTACGCAACAAAAAAGTTCCCACAGGGGAACATGGAGAAAAAAATGGCAGAAGGCACCGTTAAGTGGTTCAATGACGCAAAAGGTTTTGGTTTTATCGAGCAGGACAATGGACCTGACGTATTTGTTCATTTTTCCGAAATCCAGGGCGATGGTTTTAAATCTCTCGCCGAAGGCGACCGCGTAAGCTTCGAGGTCACCCAGGGTCAAAAAGGCCCCCAGTCGGCGAACGTGCGCAGAATTTAAGTAAGATTTTGCATATATTCGCAAAGGAGCCCCGCGAAGTTCGTGGGGCTCCTTTTTTCTTGCGGCAGCTCACCCGCGAAAGTTGTACCGGCTGAAAGGACGATCAGATGGCAAGAAAACCGAATTACGGCTATGAAAAGCGCCAGAAGGAAATCGCCAAGAAAGCCAAAAAGGACGAAAAGAAAAAACGCAAGACGGAGGACAATCCGGAAGAAGATTCACAGGAATCACCGGAGCAAAATTAACGGGTCCCCCCCCGATTCCCCGTTGGACCCCTGCCATGCAATAGGTCGGGCCTGCTCATCGTTCCGTTTTGTTGGGAGTACGTGGGCTTTATCTCTCCCGCAACGGATCAGAAGTCATCCCCCGAACACCTGCACGTCGCCCCGCCGGTTTATTCGACCCCTTTGAGCTTTATTTTTAAGACAATATTCATTATGTTGACCCGTGTGCTGGGGCCTGCCCCCTCACGGTTCAGCGTTTCTGCATTACTGACAAGGAGGGAGTGACCTTTGGCCTCTCTGGATTTCGAACGAGAAAAATGCGCGTTCAGCAAGTTTTACGACAACAAAAGGCCCCTTCTGGAGGAGGCCAAGAATGCCTATATCCGCGCCATCAACACACTGATCAAGCAGTCTGATGTCGGTGAGGTGACAAAAATAGAGGGCAGGATCAAGGATAAAGAAGAGTGTATAAAAAAGTTTCAGCGTAAGTACCAGAACAAATTCGAAGCCGATGAGCAGCCTTACGAGATCAAGGACTGTCTTTCCGATCTGATCGGAATCCGTATCGTTTGTCTCTATGAGGATCAGGTTGCTGTGGTATCCGAGGTGCTGAAGAAACACTTCGATATTATCGATGTAACGGACAAGATCGCGGCCATCGAGAGTACCGAAGATCTGTTAGGCTACAAGGGCCTGCATATGGACCTGCAACTCAGCAGGGAGATGGCTTGCCTGGCGAAGTTTCAGGCGTTTGCGGAGCATCCCTTCGAAGTGCAGATCAGGTCTTTGATACAGGATGCCTGGAGTGTGCTGGACCACAAAATTAAATACAAAAAATCGATCCCCAATGATCTCAAGCGCAGGATCAATGTACTTTCTGCCCTGTTTGAGCTGGCCGACCGGGAATTTAAGGAGATCCGCAACGCCACCATGGAATTGTTGCAGCAGGCCACGGTGGATCCGATCAGTGATTCACTGGCAGAAAACGGAGAGGCTGCCGGAGACGGTTCGATGGCGGTCAACGGAAAAATCATCAACGCCTTCAACTTCCAGCGTGTTGCAGGACACTTCTTCAAGGATTTTGAGTTCGAAGACTACAAAGTCGACTCCTTTGTGCAGGATATACTGAAGCAGGACAATGATTTCAAGCGGTCGGATCTGCACAAAAGCCTGATCGAGAATTTGAAAACCGTCAGGGATTATCGCGATGAATTCATGGTGGAAAACCCTGAAAACACCTTCAGTCCCTACACGGTGATCCGGCACTGCCTGTATCTCTACAGCAAGGAAACCTTCGAACGGATTTTATCCAGGGGGCCCAAAGATCGCTTTGACGAGTGGCTGAAAGCGTGTCGGAGTTCCTCGGGACCCGCATAAGAAAAGGGCAGTCTGCCTCGTACCATGCAGCCTGCCCCTGATAATCACCCTGTCGGAAAATTACCCACGCCACAGCGTCCATGCCAGATCGTTTTTATCTGTACTCTGGGTAAACTTAGATTTGCAGGTCAGGCACTGGTAGTCCTGCTCTTCGAAGCCGCGCGGCTTTTTTCCTTTGAAAATGCGGGGTTCATCCACTTTTATCAAATATTCATGGGGCGATCCGCTCCGCGTCTTTTTCGATTGTTCTTCACAGTACTCACAAATATTCATTTTAGTCACTTTCCACCCGGTATCCGGTTGCTCCTATTTGCAGCGCATCGTTTTTTTGCCGTCCTCGAAAAGAACCTCGACCTTTTGCGAGCCGACGACCCGCTGCACCAGGCCGAGGCCGAAAACAGGGTGGTTAATCAAGGCCTTGACCTTGTAAGACGAGGTCATGGAGTAGTCCGCCGCATCTTCACTCTTCATGGCCGGCCGCAGGGTTTCCCACTCTTTGCGCTCGGCGTCCTTATGCTGAACGGCTTGTCTTGCCGCCGGTTTTTTGGCTGCGGTGGGCGGCCGATATTTATGCTGGCGACTGCAGCTGTTGCACTGAACCTTTTCCGGGCCTTCTTCGGTCATGGTGACAATGACATGGTCGGAGTTTTTGCGGCATTTGGTACAGCGGGCTTCGATCGGGTCGCCGACAGAAAGCGTGTTGTTTTGCATAGCGTTACTCCCTTAGATGTGTCCAATAAAAACCAGGAGGGTCGCTGGAATCTACGGGGCGGGCTTGACATGTGAGGTGCCGGCTGAAACCGGCCCGACTGTCGTATCACTGCTTCCGTAACGGCATCCCCGTACGGTTTGAAAGGCGATGGTGGCTTGAGAGAGGACCTGAGGTGGGTGTATTTAACTATACTACACGGTTCCGCGAATAAAAGATACCGAGCGGACAGGGAATAATCGCGGCGGGGGAGACAGAGGTCTGCTCGAACTATTCCTTGTTCCGCAGTTGGCCTCATGCCCAGCCGAACCAATAAAATCAGGGAAGTCCCCTTGACTCAACTTTGCGGAAGAAGTATTTCTGTTAGGAATTAAAGTCGGGCTTCCTGTTTAATGCGCGAAAACACGGGATAGCTCCAGCTCAGTCTTCGGGTTTCACATCCGTGCATCCGGCACCTGAATACATTGGGATTTGACGGGAGGGGGCAAATTCGGCCTCCCCGTTGGCAAGCCATCCACAGTGACCTATCACAAGGAGAATATGCAATGAGCAGTATCAAGGGAACCGAAACCGAAAAGAACCTGCTTAAATCCTTTGCCGGCGAAAGCCAGGCCCGCAACCGCTACACCTACTTTGCCGCCGCGGCCAAAAAAGAAGGCTTTGTGCAGATAGCCGACATTTTCGAGGAAACCGCCAACCAGGAAAAGGAGCACGCCAAGCGTTTCTTCAAGTTCCTCGAGGGGGGGGAGGTGGAAATAACCGCCAGCTTTCCGGCCGGTAAAATCGGCAGCACCGCCGCCAACCTGCTTGCCGCCGCCATGGGCGAGCACGAGGAGCACACCGAGCTCTATCCCGGCTTTGCCGCCGTCGCCGAGAAGGAAGGGTTAGCTGAAATCGGGGCGGCCTGGCGGGCCATCTCGGTGGCCGAGAAGCAGCATGAAAAGCGCTACCGCGACCTGCTGGCCAACCTGGAAAGTGGCCGGATCTTCAAGCGTGACGAGCCGGTCGTCTGGCGCTGCCGCAACTGCGGTTACCTGCACACCAGCAAGGAAGCGCTCGACAGCTGCCCGGCTTGCGTTCATCCGCAGGCCCACTTCGAACTGCTGGGCGAAAACTGGTAACATAAGGTCTTTTCGAAGAAAAAAGGGCGTTTCCGTTAACCGGAAGCGCCCTTTTCTTATCCTGGGCTGCGCAGTAAAAAGGGCGACCGAAAGGAGCTTGCGGGAGGGGCGGGATGGGCCAGGCGAGAAGAGGGGCGGCCGTTATGGCTGCATTTTTATGCGATATGTGATAATGTGCTGCTGAACCTGGGCCCGGTAATCCCCGTAGCGGGAGACCCCGCCGGTAATTCCGGCTTGGTTTTTTCTGAGCCGGCCGATGGTTCTTGACGCAAGTCAAGGCAAGGGCGCGGCGGAAGTGGTTTGATGAGAAAAACTGATCGGTGGCTTCAGGCCACTTAAAAGAGGAGTAGTCTTTTGAAGATAGAACGGTTTCAGCGAGGAGAGAGCTGGCGGCCCCTTATCCAGTGGTTGTTTTTTGCCTGGATCGTCGGAATTGGCGTCCGATTCGCCCTGTTTGTCCGCCATTTCGAATCGGACGGGGCGACCCCTCTGGTCTCGCGTCCACCTGGAGTCGAAGGTTTTCTGCCGATCGGTGCCCTGGTCAGTCTCAAGCACTGGCTGGTCACCGGCACGATCGACCGGGTGCACCCGGCGGCTCTGCTGCTGCTGCTGACCTTTATCGCCATGAGCCTGTTGGCGCGCAAGTCCTTCTGTTCCTGGCTCTGCCCGGTGGGCACCCTTTCGGAGGCGGCCTGGAAGCTCGGGCAAAGGGTTTTCAAGCGAAGCTTCCGAATCTGGGACTGGCTCGACCTGCCGCTGCGGGGGATCAAGTACCTGCTGCTGTTCTTCTTTGTGAAAATCGTCTTTTTCGACATGCCGGCCATGGCTCTGGGCGGTTTTCTGAAGGCGCCCTACTGGGCGATCAGCGACGTGAAGATGCTGCACTTCTTTCTCAACATGTCGGCGACCGCCCTGGCCGTCATTGCCGTACTGTCGATCTTGTCCGTCTTCTACCAGAATTTCTGGTGCCGCTACCTCTGTCCCTACGGGGCCCTGCTGGGATTCTTCAGCATGCTCAGCCCGCTCAAGATCCGCCGGGATCAGGCCGCCTGCATCGACTGCGGGAAATGCAGCAGAGCCTGCCCGTCGCGGTTGCCGGTGCATCGGAAAAATGCGATTTCCAGCCCGGAGTGCACCGGCTGCCTGAGCTGCAGCGCCGTCTGTCCGACCAGCGCCCTGGTCATGGCGCCGCCGCTGCACAGAAAACTGCTGGCCGGCTGGCGCTTCCCGGCGCTGGTGGTCGGCCTGTTCGTCCTCGGCGTCGGCGCCGGGATGGTCAGCGGCCACTGGGAGACGAGTCTTACCTACGAAGACTACCAGCGCCTCATTCCCATGGCGAGAATGCTCGGCCATTGATCTTGGGAAGACGGATGGCGGAAGACCAGGGGGATGTACACCCTGTATAAAAAGCGGATACACCCCGTTTTCCCTTATTACCATTGCTAAATCATGACATTGTGCCACTTTTAATGCTACCGCATTAAGTAAAACACATGTGTCGATGTATATTTAACTTATACAAAGCCCCCCGCCAACACGCTTCTCCGATGTTCACCGCAAAGTGTTTTTCCACGCAAAAACGGCAGTTTGCACAATAGTGATAAAAGTCTTCCAATATTGGTACGCTCTTCGCTATAAACCAAGTCAACAGCAAGCAACAGCGAACCCAAGGAGCATGCCATGAAAAACTCCCTTCCGTCGGCCATCATCCTGCTCATCGCTTCAGCCTCTTCCGCCCTGGCCTCCAATGGCGCAGGCAACTCCGGCCTCGGCCTGATGACCATCCTCTTCTTCGGTTTCTTCGCCCTGGTCGTCTCCACCCAGCTGCTCCCCGGCCTGCTCCTCTTCATCGCCGGGACCAAAAGCCTGTTCGGCA
>NZ_JBFHGD010000167.1:0-7506 GCF_041583255.1 Trichloromonas sp.
CGGGTCAGCGAGAGCTGCCGGTCTGCCGCGTAGCGGCCGAGCAGCATCAGTGCCCGGATCACCAGCGGCCGGCCCGAATCGGTCAGGTTCAGCAGGACCAGCGGCTCGACGTTTCTGGCCAGCATCCGAAAGTGCTGGTCCGACTCGGTTTGCTCCATCTCCTGCAGCAGCTTTTCAAGGTCCTTAACTTCGTGCTGGATTTCAACCGCTTGCGGGGCCGATTGTCCTTCGTCGGCGGTCGGTTCGTTCTCTTCAAGCTCCTGGCGAAGGTCTTCGCGTTCTTTTTTCTGCATCAGTATGACGGAGAGATCGATCTCATTGATCCAGATGGTCGATACGCAGGCCTCCTGAAGCAGGGCCGGGGCGCCTCCGAGTTGCTGGATTTCCACGGGTTCCCTCGACAGGCTGCGGGCGAATTCACGCAGGTCCCGCGAGGACAGGTCGGGGAGGACCAGCAGGGTGCGGACATGGCGGGCGAACAGCTGGGTAGCGAAACTTTTCAAAACCAGGTTGCGGGAACTCAAGGGGGTGTCGTCGACCTGGAAACCCTCTTTGCGGACGGAGAAGACCACCGCCTCGCGGCCGATCAGCAACGGGGCAAATTTGAGCAGCGTCTGCTCGACGGCTGTCTTGAGGGCCGGGTGGTTCGCGGGGTAGAAACGAGTTGCCTTCAACAGGACGTCAAGTCCCCGCAGGGCTGTTTCAAGGTATTCCGATGTAAGAGTTCTGCTGGCCACCGTCTGGTTTACTCCTGCTGATGGGTTGATCACGGCCATACCTTCTCAGCATAGTATTTTGCGGCCAGATTGTAAATGCTTTCAACGCTTTTTAATCAGGGCTGAAATGGCCTTGAATTCCGGGCTGCGGCTGTGGCGGAGCATTTGAAACAGGGCCATTTGCACGGTAGTTACCGTCGCACCGGCCAGGCTGGCGTTGTGCAGTGCCGTCATGTAGTCGGTTTTGTTCTGGGAACAGACCGCATCCCGGACCAGATGTACCGGGTAGTCGTGCCCGAGCAGGTCGAGCAGGGTCTGGAACACGCAGACGTGCGATTCCATGCCGACCAGCAGTACCTGCCTCGCGTCCAGCCTTTTCAGGGCTTCGAGGAAGCCCGCCTCACCGCAGCAGCTGAACGTGGTCTTTTCGACCAGTTCGCCGTTCGCCGCTGGCGCCAGTTCGGGGATGGTATGCCCCAGCCCGGCCGGGTACTGTTCGGTGGTAATGACCGGCAGCTTCAGGATCGCCGCGGCATCGAGCAGAATGCGGATGTTCCTGGTCGTCTTGGTGAGAATTTCAGGGGGCATGGCCGGGATCATCCGCTCCTGGACATCCACCACCACCAGCACCGTCCCTTCCCGTTCGAGCCAGAGCTGCTTGCGTTGGTCGGTCATGTCTATTTCTCCTCTTCGGTGAGATCCTCGACGATGCAGAAGGCACTGTCGTGGACGCCGTGGTCGGTGGCCAGGTACATCCCCTCGAGCACCTGGTGGAAATGCTTGGTGACGAGCTTGCGTTTCAGCTTCAGGGTCGGGGTAACCTCTTCTGTGGAAAAATCCGCCGACAGCAGGGTGAAGCGTTTGATCCTCTGGAACGGCGGGAGATTGTCCTGCAGTCGATTGAGGCGGTCGCGGATCAGTTCGAGGCTGGCGGGATGGTTGACAAGGTCGCAGGCGTCGAGAAAATCGATTTTCAGGCTGCGCGCGTGTTTTTCGAGATTTTCCAGGTTCGGCACCAGCAGGGCGGTGAGGTAGGCTTTGCGGTCGCCGTAGACCATGGCGTTGGCGATGAATTTGTCGCCCTTGAGCAGGTTTTCCAGCAGCTGAGGGGAAATGTTTTCGCCGCCGGCGGTGACAATCAGATCTTTTTTCCGGTCGGTGATGGAGAGGTAGCCGTCCTGGTCGAGTTCGCCGATGTCGCCGGTTTTAAACCATCCGTCGACGAAAGCCTCGGTGGTTTCTTCCGGGCGGTTCCAGTAGCCCTGGAAGACCCCCGGGCCCTGAACCAGGATCTCGCCGTCTTCGGCGAGACGCACGGTCGTGCCGGGAATTATCGGCCCCACCGTCCCCGGGCGCAGGTGTCCAGGGTAGTTGGCGGCGATGACCGGCGCCGTTTCGGTCAGGCCGTAGCCTTCATAAATGGGGATGCCGGCCGCCAGGAAAAATTCAGCGATCTCCTTGCTCAAGGGGGCTCCGCCGGAAACGAAGAACCGCAGCCGGCCGCCCAGGTGTGCCCTGAGCTTGGAAAAGATCGTTTTTTTTGCCAGGTCGGCCAGTAGTTTCGGCAGCGCTTGCGGGCGCTGCCCGGCCAGTTCCTGCTTAACCACCGAGCGGCAGACTTTGAGGGCGCCGAAAAAAATCTGTTTGCGCAGCCAGGGGCCGGAAAGGACCCGCTCCATGATCCGGGCGTACATCTTTTCGTACAGGCGCGGCACGCTGATGGCGATGGTCGGACGAATTTCGGCGAGATTGGCCGGAATGGTATCGAAGCTTTCGGCGTAGGCGATGACCGTGCCGCAGTGGAGCATCAGGTAGTAACCGGCCATGCGCTCAAAGACATGGGACAGCGGCAGAAAGGAGAGGCATTCGTCCTGCTCGTCGAGCTTGAACAGTTCGACGCAGGCGCGGATGTTGGACAGGAAGTTGCCGTGGGTCAGCATGACACCTTTGGGCGGTCCGGTGGTGCCGGAGGTGTAGACCAGGCTGGCCAGATCCTCGGGCCGGGTTTCGGCAAGCAGTGGCTCGAGAGCGGCGGAATCGATCTTTTCGGCACCGGCGAGAAAGTTTTTCCGGTCGAGGATGCCCGGATCGTCCGTCTGCCCTTCGAGCAGGACAACGTGCTGAAGGTGGGGCATGCTCTGGCGGTGCTTCTGAATCTGGCCGGCTAGCAGCGGCGAGTGAAGGAAGAGTACCTGGCATTGGGAGTCTTCGACGATGTGGCGGATGGCAGATAGGCCGGTAGTGTGATAGACCGGGACTGACACGGCGCCGCAGGTCATGGCGCCGACGTCGGCATATAGCCAGTCGGGGCCGTTGGGGGCCATGATGGCGACCCGGTGACCCCGCTCGACGCCGAGGGCCAGCAGGCCGCGGGCAAAGCGGCGGACGGTTTCATCGAGGCGGTCCCAGGCAACATCCTGATACTTGCCCTGGCGTTTATGGCGCAGCGCGGTATGCTGGTTCAGTCGTCGGGCCTGGGCCAGGATCATGCGGGGCAGAGTGTCATTCATAAGGCCTCCGATCGAAAAAGCACTCGTTCAGAACGGATAACTGCTGATATGATAGGCTGAGCGCTCCGGGGTCGGTTTCCGGGACGCGGTCATGCGTTTTGTTTGGGAGGATACGATGGTTCTTGGGGTTACCGGCGGCATCGCCACCGGCAAAAGCAGCGTTGCCCGGATGTTTGGTGCCCTCGGCGCGGTGGTGGTGAGCGCCGACGAATTGGCTCGCGAGGTGGTCCTTCCCGGCGCACCCGCCCTGAGCAGACTGGTTGAGCGTTTTGGGCCACCGGTGCTGTTGAAGGACGGCACGCTGAATCGCAAGGCGCTGGCCGAAATTATTTTCGCCGATCCGCAGGCGCGGACCGATCTCAACGCCATCATGCACCCCGCCATTGCCCTTTTGGCCGAGCAGCGGCTGCGGGAGCTGGCCCGGGAGCCGCGCCTGATCATCTACGAAGCGCCGCTGCTGTTTGAGGCCGGTGCCGAAGGGCGGGTGGATGCCGTGCTGGTGGTCACCGCCGCCGAACGGCAGCAGGTGCGTCGCCTGATGGAGAGGGACGAAATTGGCGAACCCGCTGCCCGGGCCCGGATCGCTGCCCAGATGCCGCTGGCGGAAAAAGTCCGTCGGGCCGATTATGTTGTCGACAACTCGGGCACCCTGCCGCAGGCCGAGGCCCAGGTCAGGGAGCTTTTTTTTCGTCTGCAGTCCCACTCGTCCGCTCCTGTTCCAGTTCCCTGAAAAACATCAGCATCTGATCGACTGTTTCCTGCCAGCGGGGATTTTCCCGGGTGGCCAATACATGCGAAACTTCGGGGCCGAACTGATGCAGCCGTTTGTTTCGGCTGCCCAACCGGTGAAACAGGTCGTGGGCGCTGGCAGCATCGACCGTCTGGTCCCCCCTGGCGCTGAAAATCAGCGTCGGTGCCGAGATTCGGTCGAGGCTGCGGCGGATGCGCCGGATCAGGCGGTAAATCTGGTAGACCCCGTTGAGGGGGCGCTCCCTGTAATAGTGGGCGGCCAGTGCTTCGGACACGTCCCTGTGCTGGTAACGCTTGAAAAAGCGCAACACTCCGACCAGCGGGGCCAGGCGGTGGCGCAGGCGGAGAAACGGTGAAAGTAGGGTCAGCCCGGCGACCGGCCGTTGTTCGGCCAGGGCCAGCAGCAGCAGGGCGCCGGTGCTCATGCCGACCCCGTAAACCCGGTGCTGGCGGTCGGCAAGGAGTTGGTAGCCCCTGTTGACCTCCTGCAGCCATTCTTCGCAGCGGCGGTCGGCAAGATCGGCAGGAGTCGTTCCGTGGCCCGGCAGGCAGATCCCCAGCGCCAGGAAGCCGGCGTCGGCCAGGGCTGTTCCGAAGGAACGCATTTCCCACGGGGTTGCGGTAAAGCCGTGAACGAGCAGCACCGCCGCGTGTGCCGCCTGCTGCGGTTCAAACAGGAACGGCTGGTTTTCCGGATTGTCGCTCAACGAAAATTCGCGTGGAAGGCAAGTCGACATATGTCCGTCTGTTTGTTGGGGCGCCATGTTTTTCAGCGAGCAAACCGTCACGCGAACCCCTCGTGGAGCCTGTCTTATTGTACGGATTTATTGAGGAAATCTGGGTTAAATTGTAGCATCGCGGAGAGCGGTGTCAATGTTGCGGGAGGGGGCATGAAAAACGCCCCCGAAGTTTCGGGGGCGTTGGGAGCAGTTACTTGTGGAACCCGAGCCGGGTCGAGAGGTCTTCGCCGGCCTTGATGACCAGCGGCACCAGTTCTTTTTCGATCCGCTCGTCGCTGAATCGCATCGAGGGTCCGGAAACGCTCACCGCGCCGACGATGCGGCGGGTGTAGTCGCGAATCGGTGCGGCAACGCAGCGGACGCCGAGATCCATCTCTTCGTTGTCGATGGCGTAGCCCTTGTCGGCGATGACGGCCAGCTCCTTCATCAGGGCATCACGATCGGTGATCGTGGTCGAGGTGAACCCTTTCAGTTCCTTGCTGGGGAGCAGGGTGAGGATTTCTTCTTCGGTCATGTGCGACAGGTGGACCTTGCCAGAAGCCGTGCAGTGGGCCGGCAGGCGGGAGCCGACCCGGGAGACGACACGCACGGTCAGGTCGGTTTCGACCACGTCGAGGTAGACCACGTGCCCTTCCTTGAAAATGGCGACATAGGAGGTTTCGTTGCAGTCGCCGACCAGGCCTTCGAGGATCGGCTTGGCCTGGCGCAGCAGCCCCATCTGCTTGATGAAGGTCTGCCCCAGTTCCAGGGATTTCAGGCCAAGCCGGTAGTTTTCCGTGGCCTTGTTCTGCTCGATGTAGCCGCGGGATTCCAGCGTGGCCAGCAGCCTGAAAACATTGTTCTTGTGCAGCTTCAGGCGCTTGCTGAGCTCCGTGACACCCAGTTCGTCAACCTCGCCGTGAAACTGCTCAAGCAGATCAAGGGCATGGGAGACTGCCTGGATGATATATTCTGATTTCTCTTTTTTTGCCATTAGGAACTTCCCCTCTCCAGATATGATTCAGAGCAAAAGTCTCCCCATCTTATGAATTTCGCCAGCCATGTCAAGCATTATGGAAAATATTGCGAAATCTGTTTCCGGGGGACGGTCACAAGACCCCGTGCCCTGAGCATTTTCCGGTGGAATTGTTGTTGGTCTCAAATATAAAATAGTGTTCTATAGTTGTCAATGCTATTCGTCGGATTATCCTCAATCTTGAGGCCGGAACTGCGGCCTCGGTTGACAGATTAAAAAGGTTGGGCTACGCTGATGCCATTGTCCGTTTCCGGAGGCTGACTCATGTTGAACCTGAGTAAAAAAATACTGGTGGCGATCGACGGTTCACCCCAGTCCGACAAGGCTGCCGAGGAGGCGGTGCGGTTAGCCAAGGCCTCGGGTACCCGCTTCAAAAGCAAAGTTTATGCCATCCTTGTGCTTCCCGGGTCGCGGGCTCCCTCGTTTACCGACTTTTTCCCCGCATTGCCGGCGACAGAACGCCCTGACTGGGAAGAAAAACGCAAGCGTATCTTCTACGTGGTCGAAAAGGCGGCGGCTGAAGCCGATATCCCGTTGCATGTCGAGGTCGTATATGGTGATGCCGCCGAGGAGATCACGGCTTTTGCCGAACAGGAGGAAGTCGATGTCATCGTCATCGGGTCCTCGGGTACCGGCAGGGTCAAGCGGGCATTTCTCGGCAGCGTTTCTACCAAGGTTTCTCTGCATGCCCGCTGTTCAGTCTATATTGTCCGCTGAATCTTCCCGCAACGTATCTTTTTGACCCGCCTTTTCTGTGTCGTCCTTTCCCCTCCCGCGTCATTTGGGTTGCTCGAACCGGGTTTCCTGCTGAAGATAGGCAAAGATTTCCAGCATGCTCTCTCGGATGCCTTCCTCGTGGTCTGGAAATTCATGGGGCGAAAGCTCCAGCGTCAGGGTCTTGTTGTAACCGGTTTCCCTCAGGTGATTGAGAAAACGGGTCAGCGGCAGAATGCCGTGCCCCGGCAGCAGATGCTCACGGCCATAGCCGAAATCGGAAAAGTGGATGTTGCGCATTCGCCCGGTATTGTAGAACAGGTGGAAGTCATGCAGAAAGTTGGCTTTCGACGAGCCCATGTGGGCGGTGTCGAAGGTCATGAACAGGTTGTGCTCTTCCATGAACTGGATCATTCTCGAGGTCAGTCCGAGCAGGTAGGGGTTGACCCCGAAAGGCCCGGTGCTGGGCATGTTCTCGATGGTGATCAGCACCTGGTCGCGACCGATTTCCTGCTGGCAGTCCTTGATTCGATTGAGCCATTTCCAGAATTTAAACTCGCAGCCAAGCCAGGATGGCGGATGAAAGTTAATCAGCGGGATGCCAGATTCAAGGGCCAGTTCGGCGGTTCGAATGGTCTGCTGAATCTTGTTGCCCCAGCCGTCCAGATCCATAAATGGCGCATGCAGCGATGCGATCGGCAGAATTTGGGCGAGTTCCTTGAGCAGGGCGAGGTTGTCCTGGTACTGGAAATCATAATTGATGATGACCTCGACACCTGCAAACCCGGTATCTCTGGCGATCTCAAAAACTTTTTCCAGCGGAAGAGTGTAAAGACTTCCTGCCGACAGGGACAACTTCATTTTTTTAACCAGATAAATAGAACGCAGTTATGTTTACGCCTCGATCGGGGTGGCGCTGTTGCCAGCCAACGGGACGCCGCAACGTGCCTGCAATCAGTCACGGATCATCAGGGGCCGTGAACCTCTTCGGCCAGGAACCGGCGGATATCATCCGGCGGCGGCGTCAGCAGGGAGACGGTGATCATCACCAGGATCACCAG
>NZ_JBFHGD010000168.1:0-7446 GCF_041583255.1 Trichloromonas sp.
AAGGTGCGGGTGACGGCTTTCTTCCACAGGCCGAAGTTTTTGCTGCGGGCGGTGTCGTCCGCGGAGGGTTCCCAGGTTTTGTCCACTCCCCAGTTTTTGCGCATCTCGTCGGTATTCTTCCAGTAGCCGACGGCGAGTCCGGCGGCGTAGGCGGCGCCTAAGGCGGTGCTTTCGGCCACCTTCGGCCGGATGACCGAGACGTTCAATACGTCGGCCTGGTACTGCATCAGCAGTTCGTTTTCGACCATGCCGCCGTCGACCTTGAGGGCCTTGAGCCTGATCCCGGAGTCGGCCTCCATGGCATCGAGCACCTCGCGGGTCTGGTAGGCGACCGCTTCGAGGGCGGCGCGGGCGAAGTGGCCGCGGGTCAGGTAGCGGGTCATGCCGACGATGGCGCCGCGGGCGTCGCTCTTCCAGTAGGGGGCGAAGAGCCCGGAGAAGGCGGGGACGAAGTACATGCCGCCGTTGTCCTCGACCGTGCGGGCCAGGGTCTCGACCTCGGCGGCGGTGTCGATCAGGCGCATCTGGTCGCGTAGCCACTGGACCACCGCCCCGGCAATGGCGATCGAGCCTTCCAGTGCGTAGACGGTCGGCTCCTGGCCGAACTTGTAGCAGGGGGTGGTCAGCAGGCCGTTCTTCGAATGGACGATCTCGCTGCCGGTGTTGAGCAGCATGAAGCAACCGGTGCCGTAGGTGTTCTTCGCTTCGCCGACGCTGAAGCAGGTCTGGCCGACGGTGGCCGCCTGCTGGTCGCCGAGGTCGCCGCAGACCGGGATGCGGCCGCCGAAGGGGCCTTTTTCGCTGGTGGTGCCGTAGATCTCGGGATCGCTGGACGGGCGGATCTCCGGCAGCATCGGTTTCGGGATGCCCATCAGGGCGATGATTGTGTCATTCCAGCGGGTGCCGTCGAGGTCCATCAGCATGGTCCGCGAGGCGTTGGTGACGTCGGTGACGTGCGCGCCCCCCTGGCTGCGGCCGGTCAGCTGCCAGATGATCCAGCTGTCCATGGTGCCGAAGAGGGCGTCCCCTTTTTCGGCCGCTTCGCGCAGGCCGGCCACGTTGTCGAGCAGCCACTTGATCTTCGGCCCGGAGAAATAGGTCGCCAGCGGCAGTCCGGTCCGGGCGCGGAAGCGGTCCTGCCCCCCTTCGCCGGCGAGTTGGCTGCAGATGGCGTCGGTGCGGGTGTCCTGCCAGACGATGGCGTTGTGATAGGGCCGGCCGGTATGCCGGTTCCAGACCAGGGTGGTTTCCCGCTGGTTGGTCACGCCGACAGCGGCGATGTCCCCCGCCAGCAGCCCGGCCTGTTCCAGCGCGCCGGCAATGACCTTTTCGGTATGCCCCCAGATTTCGAGGGCATCGTGTTCGACCCAGCCCGGCTTGGGGTAGATCTGTCGATGTTCCAGCTGGCAGCTCGACACGGGCTCGCCGGAGTGGTTGAAGAGCATGCAGCGGGTGCTGGTGGTTCCCTGGTCGATGGCGGCGACGTACTTGGCCATGGGCATTCTCCTTGAATCCTGAGCCGGTATTCTGTCTTCGACCTTAACACGATGTTTCCGCTTAGTGAATATGCAGTTTGTCCATGGCGAAGATATCTGCAACGCCGGGGCTGGCCAGCAGGCAGGTCGCCCGTCTTTCACCATGTTCTGCAAAATCCGGGTTGTTCTCAGCGGTTTTCTGAATTATCTTGATACACTATGAAACTGATATCATTCAACGTCAATGGCCTCCGTTCGCGACTGCACCAGCTCGAAGCGCTGATTGCAGCGCACGATCCCGACATCATCGGCCTGCAGGAAACCAAGGTGCAGGACGCCGACTTTCCCGTCGCCGCCGTCGAGAGGCTCGGCTACCGGGTGGCGTTTCACGGGCAGAAGACCCACTACGGCGTGGCCCTGCTGTCGAAACAGCCGCCGCTCAAGGTGCAGCTCGGTTTCCCCGACGATGGTGAAGAGGCGCAGAAGCGCTTCATCAGCGGCTGGTTCGCGCTCCCCTCGGGGGCGAGCCTGCAGGTGATCAACGGCTACTTTCCGCAAGGGGAGAGCCGCGACCACCCGCTCAAGTTTCCCGCCAAGCGTCGCTTTTACGCCGACCTGCAGCGCTACCTCGAGCAGCAGTGCGACCCGGCGGGGGCGCTGGCGCTGATGGGGGATTTCAACATCGCCCCGGTCGATCTCGATATCGGCATCGGCGAAGACAACGCCAAGCGCTGGCTGCGCACCGGCAAGACCAGCTTTCTGCCGGAAGAGCGTGAGTGGTTCCGGGCGCTGCAGGGCTGGGGGCTGCATGACAGCTACCGGGAGCAGCATCCGCAGGTTTCAGATCGCTTCAGCTGGTTCGACTACCGCAGCCGTGGTTTCGAAGCCGAGCCCAGGCGGGGCCTGCGCATCGACCAGATCCTGCTGACGCCCTCCCTGATGGCGCGCTGCAAGGATACCGGCATCGACTACGCCATCCGCGCCATGGAGAAGCCCTCGGATCACTGCCCGTTGTGGGCCGAAATCGAGTCGGCCGACCTGTAACGCACCGTTGCGCCTCTCCCCATAAGGCTTTCCATGAGACTATTGGCCAACCTGTTCCTGCTCCTTTTTCTCGCCGACGGCGGGCTGTCCCTGATCGATGAAGGGCTGCGCGCGGCGATCGGCGCCGATACGCTTGCCAGCGTCCGGGAGTCGGTGGCCGTTGCCGTCACGCTGCTGGCGATCCTTTTTCTTTTCCTGCTTGGCATCGACCGCCGCCTGCCGAAGCGGATCTTTTTCCCCCTGATCGCCTTTGCGCTCTGGGGTGCCGTCGCTTTCTGGCCCCTGTCGGTGATGGTCGATGATGCCGGGTTTTCCCTGCTGGCGGCGCTGGCGCAGCTGCTGCTGGCGCTGGCGGCGATGGCCTGGCTGCGGCTTAGAGGCGGGCGCCTGCTGCTGACGCCGGCGATGCTGCCGGGCCCGTTGTTCAGGCTGCGCCATACCCTGACGTTTGCCGCGGTCTGCCTCGTCCTGCTCCCCTTTGTCCTGATCTTCTTCGCGCTGGCCTCGGTCGGCACCTACCTCGAGCAGAAGACCGCGGGCTTCATGCGGCTCACCCCGGCCGGGATCTACATGACCGAGCGGGTCTATCGGCAGGGGGACAAAACCATCCGGCTGGCCGGGATGATGCACGTGGGCAAGGAGGAGTATTACCAGGAGCTGGCCGATTCGATCCGTCCGGGCCGAACCATCGTGCTGGCCGAAGGGGTCAGCGACAACGACCACCTGCTGCAGAACCGGTTTGATTACAGCGGCGTCGGCGAGGCCCTGGGGCTGGTGACGCAGGATACGCTGAAATTCGACGGTCGGCTGATCTCCCTCGCCGAAATCGACCAGCCCGGCGGTGCGCAGGATGAGCCGGCGGGGCTGCATATCCTGAGGGCCGATGTCGATATCAACCGGTTTGACCCGCGAACGGTCGAGTTTCTCAATATGCTCGGCAAGACCCTGCTCAACAGCGATGCCGCCGGTTCCGGCATGAGGGACTACAACGCCTGGGCCGCCAGGCATATGACTCCCGAACTGATGCGGACCCTGATGGGGGATATCCTTGACCTTCGCAACGGCGAACTGGTGCGGGTGCTGCTTTTGACCCTCGACAGGTACGATGTTGTCGTGATCCCCTGGGGAGCTTTGCATATGCCCGGCATCGAGGCGGCGGTCATCGATCGCGGCTTTCTCTACGAGGAGCAGCACCGGCGGCTGAGCCTCGACTTCAGAAAAATCCCTTACGCCAGGTTGCTTAAGCGGTTGGCGGGAGCGAGCGGAGCGGGGGCGTGACGTGATCGGGAGCCGTCCCCAGCCGACATTTTTTCAAAAGATCGACCGCTTCCTGCCGCGCAGCCTGCAGTTGCGGCTGAGCCTGCTGGTGACCGCGCTGTTGGTGCTGCTGGTCAGCCTGATCGGCGCGCTCTTCTCCGATTCGGCGGCGAAACTGCTGCGGGAGCAGATCGGCGGCAAGGCGGTGGCGGTGGCCGAGTCGGTGGCTCGCAACCCGCTGGTGCTGCAGGGGCTGCTGGATCAGGACAGCCTTCCGGTTCAGGCGACGGCCGAGTCGATCCGCGCGGCGACCGGGGCGGAGTACGTGGTGGTGGGGGACAGGCAGGGGATCCGCCTGTCCCATCCCGATCCGGCAAAAATCGGTGAGCACTTCGTCGGCGGCGACCTGGTTCCGGCCCTGGAGGAAGGGCGTTCCTACGCTTCGCAGGCGGTGGGAACCCTGGGGCCGTCCTTGCGGGGGATCGTGCCGGTTCGCCGTGTAGACGGTGTTACCGTCGGTTTCGTCGCCGTCGGCTACCTGCTGAGCGATATCGAGGTGGCGGTGCTGGCGCAGCAGCGGGAAATCTACGGCTACGTGGCGGTTGTGCTGATCTTCGGCGTGTTCGGCGCCGCGATCATCGCCCGCGGCCTCAAGTCGGCCCTGTTCGGTCTCGAGCCTCACGAGATCGCCGCGCTGTTCAAGGAACGCAACGCCATTATCGGGGCGATCCGCGAGGGGATTATCGCCGTTGACGGCGAGGGCTGCCTGACCCTGCTCAACTCCGCCGCCCGCAGCTACCTCGGCCAGGGGCACCGGGACAACCTGCGCGGACGGCATCTGGCCGACATCTGTCCCTGCGACGACCTGCAGCAGGCGCTGGCCGCTGGCGAAACCCTGCTCGACCAGGAGATGGCCTTGGGCGGCCGCAGCATGATCGTCAACCTGCTGCCCCTGGGCAAGGAGAAGGGCGGTGCGGTCGCCAGCTTCCGGCCCAAGGACGAGCTCGACCGGCTGACCCGAGAGCTCTCGCGCATGCAGGAATATTCCGAACTGCTGCGGGCGCAGACCCACGAGTACTCCAACAAGCTGCACACCATCGCCGGGCTGATCCAGATCGGCGCCCACCAGGAGGCGCTCGAGCTGATCATGACCGAGGCGAGCGGCTACCAGGAGTTCATCCGCAATCTGGCCGAGGCGGTTCCCGACCCGCTGCTGGCCGGCCTGATCCTCGGCAAGTTCAACCGGGCCAGGGAGTTGAAGATCGAGTTTCTGTTCGACCCCGACAGCTCGCTGGCCGACCTGCCGGCGACGCTGGATCGCAGCCACCTGGTGACGGTGATCGGCAATCTGCTCGACAACGCCTTCGAGGCGGTTCGGGACAATGGGCCGCTGCGTCAGGTGCGCCTCTTTCTCACCGACCTCGGTACCGACCTGGTCATAGAGGTCGAGGATTCGGGTCGGGGCGTGCCGCCGGAGCTGGCCGCCACCCTGTTCGAGCGGGGTGTGACCAGCAAGACCAGGGCCGGTCACGGCCTTGGCCTGTTCCTGGTGCGGCGGGCGCTGGACGCCCTTGGCGGCGAAGTCACTTTCAGCGAAGGGGAGCTGGGCGGCGCGCTCTTCGTGGCGATGATTCCAAAACAGAAAAGGGAGGGCGCATGAGTCGGCCATTGATCCGCACCCTGATTGTCGAGGACGACCTGCGCATTTCAGAACTGCACCGGCGCTTCACCGAAAAGCTGGACGGCTTCGAGGTGGTGGGAATCGCCAACGGCCTGGCCGATGCCGCGGAGATGGTCGAGGTGCTCGAGCCCGACCTGGTGCTGCTCGACCTCTTTTTCCCCGAAGGGAGCGGCATGGACCTGCTGCGCAGGATGCGCGCCGGCGACGCTCCGAGCGATGTCATCCTGATCACCGCCGCCCGCGAGATGGCCTCGCTGCAGGAGGCCCTGCGCGGCGGGGTGTTCGACTACATCATCAAGCCGGTCTACTTCCCCCGCTTCGAGGAAGCGCTTGCCAAGTACCGCGACTACTTCGTGCGGATCCAGGCCGGCGGTGCGCTGGAGCAGCAGGAAGTCGACCAGCTGCTGCGCGCCCATTCGACCCCGGAGAGCCTGGGGCGGGGGCTGCCCAAGGGGATCGACCCGCTGACCCTGGGGAAGCTCCGCCAGGTCTTCGAGCAGCCCGGGGTGAAGGACCTGAGCGCCGAAGAGGTCGGCGAGCAGGTCGGCGTCAGCCGCTCCACCGCCCGCCGCTATCTCGAATTTCTGGTCTCCGAAGGGTTTCTCGCCGCCAACCTGATCTACGGCGTGGTCGGCCGTCCCGAGCGGCGGTATGTGCGCAAAGCCTGATTTCATCCCCTGTGAACACAATCGCCACAATCCCCTAAATAAACAAAAACCTTTTTAAATTCCCAATATTTACTTCTTTGCTCGAGGGGCGCTAGGGTGGATTTAACGATCCCTGGCGACCACCTGCGGGAGTTCCCGGCAGGTGTAAAACCCGTCCCTCGAACAAAGGAGTTTTGCCATGCTTTACATCCAGTTTCTCTTTCTGCTGCTGATGCTCTACCTGGGCAGCCGCTACGGCGGCATCGGTCTCGGCGTCGTTTCCGGTATCGGCCTGGTGGCCGAAGTCTTCATTTTCAAGATGCCTCCGACCAGCCCACCGATCAGCGTCATGCTGATCATCATGGCGGTGGTGACCTGCGCCTCCATTCTCGAAGCGGCCGGCGGTCTCAAGTACATGCTGCAGGTGGCGGAGCGGATCCTGCGCTCGAAGCCGAAAATGGTCACCATCCTCGGACCGATGGTAACCTACACCATGACCATGCTCCTTGGCACCGGCCACGCGGTCTATACCATCATGCCGATCATCGGCGACGTGGCCCTGAAAAACGGCATCCGTCCCGAGCGTCCGATGGCGGCGGCTTCGGTCGCCTCGCAGCTCGGCATCACGGCCAGCCCGATCTCGGCGGCGGTGGTCTTCTATCTTGCCCAGCTCGGCGGCCTCTCCGACAAGATCACCCTGCTGTCGATCCTGGCGGTAACGATTCCCGCAACCCTGCTCGGCAACCTGGCCATGTCGCTCTACAGCATGCGCCGAGGCGCTGAGCTGGCAGACGATCCCGAATACCAGCGCCGGCTGGCCGATCCGATCTGGAGTAAACGCATCCAGGACACCACCGCCACCACCCTGGATGAAAAACTGCCGGCTTCGGCCCGCAATTCGGTATTCCTCTTCCTGCTGGCCCTGGCCGTGATCGTGGTGGTCGCCATGTTCCCGGAAATTCGCACCCTGCAGGTCGGCGAGAAGGCAATCAAGATGGATATTATCATCCAGATGATGATGCTGGCCTTTGGCGGCATTATCCTGATGGTGACCAAAACCCGCTCCAACAAGGTGCCGGAAGGCGTCGTCTTCAAGTCCGGCATGGTCGCGGCCATCGCCATCTTCGGTATCGCCTGGATGAGCGACACCTACTTCCAGTTCGCCATGCCGAGCTTTAAGGTCGGCATCACCGAAATGGTCACCGCCTACCCCTGGACCTTCGCCCTGGCCATGTTCGTGGTCTCGGTGGTGATCAACAGCCAGGCCGCCACCTGCATCATGATGCTCCCCGTTGGCCTGGCCCTGGGTCTTTCGCCGGTGCTTTTGATCGGTATCATGCCG
>NZ_JBFHGD010000169.1:0-7436 GCF_041583255.1 Trichloromonas sp.
GAGGCCGAGGCCGCCGTACTCGGCCAGAAATTCGCCGATCCGTTCCCCTTCCTTGTTCGAGGTGAGAAAGACGATTTTCCCTTCCTGCAGGTAAAAGGTTTTTGTCAGGTCGTCGTTCTTGACCTTGAGCGCGCCGCTGATCCGCCGGGTTTCCCCCCAGTGCAGGATGTCTCTGAGGGGCATCAGCCCCAGGTCTCCCTGGATAGTCTTCACGGCAGTCTCCTGCGGCTCTGCCAGACATGCGGCGGCCGCTGTTGTCCGTTTGTGCCAACACAAGCGCTTGCACCGCGTGGCATTAACTGGTCGGGAAATTATGTCACACCTGCCGGATAAAGGGCAAGAAGCTTGCGTTCCCGTAATCACAACCCGGCTGCCCGGCAGTGTCCGGAGTATTTTCTGCTATAAGTGAAGCAGAACCGATATGTGACAGGGAGGCGCCGGTGGGAAAACTCTGGTTCAGGTCAGTGGCCGGGCTGCTGTTTTGGGGGCTCGCCGCGCTCGGCTGCGCCGAAGCCGCATCCCGCGTGCCGGTGCATTTTTTCTGGGCCGCCAACTGTCCTCACTGTGCCGAGGCCAGGCCGGTGCTGGCCGAACTGGCGGATCGCTATCCGCAGGTCGAAATTGTCGAATACGACCTCTGGGGCGACCGGGTTGCCTTTGGCCGCCTGGTGAGTCTGGCCGAGGCCCGTGGTCAATCGCTGGTGAGCACTCCGGCCATCCTGGTCGGCGACCGCCTCTGGTTCGGCTTCTCAGGCGCTATTGCCGATGAGGTCGAGCGAGAAATTCTTCACTGCCTTGGCCGGGGCTGTGCCGACCCGCTGGCCCCGCAGGCGCCGGAGCCGGTGACCCCGGCCGTCGCTCCGGCCGCCGACGCCGTCGAGCTGCCGCTGATCGGTCGCCTCGACCCCGAAAGTCTCTCCCTGCCTCTGTTCACGGTCGTCATCGGTCTGCTTGATGGCTTCAACCCCTGTGCCTTCTTCGTGCTGCTCTTTCTGCTCAGCCTGCTGAGCCATGCCCGCTCCCGCCGGCTGATGTTTCTGGTCGGCGGCACCTTCGTCTTTTTTTCCGGCCTGATCTATTTTCTCTTCATGGCGGCCTGGCTCAACCTGTTTCTGGTCGCCGGAACCATGCGCGGTATCACCCTGGGGGCGGGGCTGGTCGCCGTGCTGGTGGCCGCCATCAATATCAAGGATTTTTTCTTTTTCAAGGCCGGGGTCTCGCTGTCGATCCCCGAACGGGCCAGGCCCGGCCTCTTTGCCCGCATGCGCACGCTGGTGCACGCCTCTAAGATCCCTGCGGTGCTGACCGGGACCATGCTTCTGGCGGTCACGGCCAACGCCTACGAGCTGCTGTGCACGGCCGGTTTTCCCATGGTCTACACCCGGGTGTTGACCATGCACCGGCTTGAGCTCTGGCAGCATTACCTGTTCCTGGTCTTCTACAACCTGGTTTACGTGCTGCCTCTGCTGACCATCGTTCTGGTTTTCACCCTGACCCTGGGCGCAAGAAAACTCAGCGAGCGCCAGGGGCGGATTCTCAAGCTGGTTTCCGGTGTGATGATGTTGTTGCTTGGAACGTTGCTGCTCTATGCTCCCGAGCTTCTGGCCAGCCCCTTGGTGGCGGTGGGCCTGCTGCTGCTGGCGCTGGCAGCCTCCTGGATCATTGTGGTTATCCACGGCCGGTTCGCCGCTGGCGGGATGGCCTGAGTGGCTGTTTTTGGTTAATAAAAAGCCAGGATTCTGTTATTTTTACTTCTGAATTCGTTGCCGCTTTAATCAAAGGCTAACATTCCGCTGTTATTATGAGCGCAATTGAATTGGCGAAAAGGGGAGGGCATGGGCAAAGAACATATCCTGGTGATTGAAGACGAAGAAGATATCCTGGCGCTGGTGCATTACAACCTGATCAAGGCGGGCTACCGGGTCGATTGCGCGACCAGCGGAGAAGACGGAGTCGCCAAGGCGTTCTCGCTGCATCCCGATCTGGTGGTCCTCGATCTGATGCTCCCGGGCATCGACGGGTTTGAAGTCTGCCGGCGCCTGCGGGCCGAGGCCTCTACGGCGTCCCTGCCGGTCATCATGCTGACCGCCAGAGAAGAAGAGTCGGATATCGTGGCCGGCCTTGAGACCGGTGCTGACGATTACATCACCAAACCCTTCAGTCCCCAGGTTCTCAAGGCCAGGATTCAGGCGGTACTGCGACGGCGCGGGCGAGCAGGGGATGATTCCGCTGCCGGCGCAACGCTTTCGGTGCATGATCTGGTCATCGATTCAGGGCGCAACAAGGTCATTGCGGCGGGCCAGGACGTTGAATTGACCCTGACCGAGTTTCGCTTGTTGCAGCTGCTGGCCGGCCGGCCAGGCTGGGTTTTCAGCCGGACCCAGATCGTCGACGCCATCCGCGGCGAAGGGTACGCGGTGACCGACCGTTCGGTGGATGTGCAGGTTGTCGGGCTGCGCAAGAAACTGGGTGAGTGCGGCGCGTACATCGAAACCGTTCGCGGCGTCGGCTACCGGTTAAAGGAATAGCCATGGCCGGTCGTCGGCTGCTCTGGCAGCTTTATCCCTCCTACCTGGTCATTACCCTGATCGTCCTGCTGGCGGTATCCTGGTATATTTCGGGTGCGCTGCGGGCTTTCCATTTCCAGCAGACCGCGGTCGATCTTGAAGCCCGCGCCCGCCTGATCGAAGGTCATTTCGACGGACTCTGGAGCGCTTCCCGTTCGACTGCGGTCGACGCTCTCTGCAAGCAGCTCGGCGACGTTTCTGCCACGCGGATTACCGTTATTCTTCCCGATGGTCAGGTGCTGGGAGATTCCCAGGAAGAGTCGGCCCGCATGGACAACCACGCCGGGCGACCGGAGGTGGCCCGTGCCTTAAGCGGAGGGGTGGGGGTCTCCACCCGGTTCAGCAATACCCTGCAGCAGGATACGATGTACGTGGCGATCCCTGTCATCGAAGGGGAGACGGTTCGCGGCAGCCTACGGGTTTCCATCCCGGTGACGACCCTGGCGCACAGCCTGAGCGGGATCTACCTGCGCCTGGCCGGTGTCGGTCTGCTCATCGCCCTGGTGGCCGCGGCCTTGAGCCTGCTGGTTTCCCGGCGGATTTCCCGCCCGCTCGAAGAGATGACCCGGGGGGCCCAGCGTTTTGCCCGCGGCGAGCTCGAACGCCGGCTGGCGGTGACCGGATCGGCCGAGATCGCGGCTCTCGGCGAAGCCCTGAACCAGATGGCGGCCGAGCTCGATGGGCGGATTCAGGCCATGGCCCGCCAGCGCAATGAACTCGAAGCAGTCCTCTCGAGCATGAGCGAAGGGGTGCTGGCCGTCGATAAGGATGAGCGGATCCTCCGGCTCAACCGGGCCGCGGCCCGGCTGATGGCGATTGATGCCAAGAAAGCCCCGGGCCGGCGGATCCTTGAAGTGGTCCGCAAAGCCGAGCTGCAGCGGTTTCTGGCCCGTACCCTCGCCAGCCGCGAATCGGAAGAGGGCGACATCCTGCTCTCCTCCCCGGAGGGGGAGCGTTACCTGCAGGTGCACGGGGCGCCGCTGCAGGATGTGCAGGGGGAGGAAATCGGGGCCCTGGTGGTATTCAGCGATGTGACGCGGCTGCGCCGGCTGGAGTCGGTGCGGCGGGATTTTGTCGCCAACGTTTCCCATGAACTGAAAACCCCGATCACCGCGATCAAGGGCTCGGTGGAAACCCTGCTGGCCGGAGCCATGAACGAGCCCCAGGCCGCCGAGCGCTTTCTCGCCATCGTGGCGCGCCAATCCGATCGCCTTGAGGCGATCATCGATGATCTGCTGGCCCTTTCGAGGGTCGAGCAGGATGCCGAGCAGGATGCCGTTCCCCTGGCCCTGGGCGGCATCCGCCCGGTCTTGGTCGCCGCCCAGCAGGCCTGCCAGCAGGCCGCCGATGAAAAGAATGTGGAGATCCGCCTGTTCTGTTCGGCTGCGGTGCGTGGACGCATCAATGCCCCGTTGCTGGAGCAGGCCGTGGTCAACCTGCTGACCAATGCCATCAAGTACAGCCCTGCCGGCGGCAAGCTGGTGATCGATTCTGCCCAGCTCGGCGAGCAGCTGATGATTAAGGTGCAGGACTGGGGATGCGGTATTGCCTCAGAACACCTGACGCGGATATTTGAACGTTTCTACCGGGTCGACCCGGCCCGCAGCCGCAAGCTCGGCGGGACCGGCCTCGGACTTTCGATTGTCAAGCACATCATCCAGGCCCACGGCGGCCAGGTGGTCGTACACAGCACCCCCGGCGAGGGGAGCGTCTTTACCCTGATTCTGCCGGCGGTGGAATAGGAAACCACTTCAGTAACCGCTCCCGGACCGCTATCCCCCCGCTAAAGATGGATTGATTCTTTACCTTCCCCTGTGGTATTAGGTGTACTTAACTGTGACACACTAACCATTCTTCCAAGACCCGTTTTTCCGGGTTTTGAAAGGGGACTCGCCCATTATGAAGAGCATTGCCGCCAAAGCTGTTGTCCCGGTCGCCTTGGCAGTTACCGGTTTTGTCGTCGTCTGCTGTATCTTGCTCTACTCGTTTATAAAAAATGATCTACTGAGCAGTTCGATTCAGCGTGAAGTCAATCTCGCCGGCATTATCGTCAAGGCCACCCGGCACGCCATGCTGCATGCCGATCGTGAAAGTCTGCGCAACATTATCGACAATATCGGTGAGCAGAACGGCGTCGAGCACGTTCGCATCTTCAACGAAACCGGCTTGATCATGTTCTCGGCCGCTCCGGAAGAGGTTAGCCAGCTTGTTGACAAGAAGGCCGCGGGGTGTATCGCTTGCCACTCCACCGAGAGTCCTTCGACGAACCTGGGGCCGATGGAGCAGGCCCGTCGGTTCACCAACCCGAAAGGGAGCCACGTTCTGGCCATCACCGCCCCGATCTACAACGAACCTGGCTGTTCCACCGGGAGCTGCCATTTTCATCCGCCGACGATGAAGGTGCTCGGCACCCTTGATATCGGGCTTTCCGCAGAACCCTTACGGGCCACCCTGACGACTCTGGGCTGGCGGATGGTGGTTTTCTGCCTCATGGTTCTTGTTCTGACCGTCGGCGGAGTCTGCGCCCTGTTGCGACGAAACATTCTGCTGCCGATCACCAACCTCGTTGCCTATGCCAATGCGGCAACCCGGGGGAATACCGAGCAGCCGCCGCCTGGCGGGATAGAGGAGATCGCGCTGCTGGGCAAGTCATTGCAGGGTCTGGCCCTGCGGCTGGAGAAAAAAGAATACGAGCTTGAATTGCTCAAAAGCCGGGGCCGCGAGAGTGGGGCTGGCCAGGGTGGGCCGCCCGTTTCTTCAACAGACAATTCGGGACAGTCATCACCGTAATGAGTGACCAGACGGATCCGCCGAGCGCGCATATCTCTGAATCCCGTTTTGACCGCGGACCATTGCGGCAGGAGGTTCAGCTCGAAATCCGGCGTCTGCACCAGTTATCCAACCGGGGGCTGTGGGGGCTGGCCCTGTTTATCCTCATCAGCCTCGGGGCCCAGCAGGATTTCAAATTTTTGCCCCCGATTTCAGACGGCGCCCGGGCCGTGCTCGGGGCTGCCCCCCCGGTCATGTTGATCAGTATTGCCCTGGTCGTCTACAGCTTCTCGGCGCTGATCCTGATCCTCTCCCGAATGATGGGTGGCTCCGACAGCTACCGTGGTTGGGCACACCTCGGTTACCTTTCCGCTTTCTACGCCTTTTATTATTATGCCGAGGCCCTGCCGGAAAACTTCTGGGCGATTTTTGCGGCCGGCTTCACCATCCTGGCCCTGGAGTACTACCAGATCTGGACCTACTGCAGTGACGCCATCCGCACCGAAAAAGAGCTGCTCAGCAAGCTCGAGGACTGACCCCGAAGCTTTCCCATTTTCCCACCGAAATCCGCGTTTTTTGTGACCCGGATGAAAATCCGGCGCTGTATACTTTGTCTATACGGTTTTTTCCTTATGTAAAAAGAATATTGATTTTAAGGGCTTATTCTCCCTTGATGAAAACTCCTGCCGCCACCCCTTTCTCTTTTCGTATGAAATTCCTATACGCTTTTGCTTGTTTTGTCTGAGGTTTTTTCTTTGCTGTTCATAAAAACGCATAAAAAAACGACTGCTTATCTTTTTGTTTAAGAAGTTCTAAAAATTGGCATGCCCACTGCTACACGGTTATGCAGAGGGTTTTGATGGGGACCATCGCGGAGTCGAGACAGCCGGGGCGTGAGCTTCCGCCTGGGGGTTTTTCAGTCATGATTGATCAACGTTGAAAGGCGAAGGATGATGCGAGTACTTCTTGTAGCCGACAAAGAATCGGAATCTCGCGAGCGGATGAAAAAGCTCTTTGCCGAGGAAGGATACCAGATCAGGCTGGCCAATTCTGTGGTCGAAATCTTGCGGGATGCCCTTAAAAACAGGGCGAAGGTGCTGTTGCTCGGGATCGAGTTCGACAACATGCTGGCGGTCGAACTTATCCCCCTGTTGAAAAAATGCAACCGGGAGCTGATGATCATCCTGGTTTCCGATGAGGACTCACTGCCGCTTCTGCGCAAGGTACGCGGGGAGGGCATCTTTTTTCACGCGCTCAGGCCGGTAACTGCCGAAGATTTTGAAGAGCTGCGCCTGGCGGTCCATTGCGCTTTCGAAAAGCATCCGCATATGCCGGCCAGCCAGCCGCCGCGCCTGTTGCGGCTGGCTGCGCTGGCCTAGTGGACGCATGCGGCGAAGGGCCTGTTTGAGGAAATTGAGGCTCGGTGCGGGGCTGGTTACGTGGGGCGAGCCTGCGGTTATGGCCGGGAGTGAAACCGGAAACACTGAGGGAAAGGTGATCGTGCTGATTTTTCTGGGGGTCTGTTCCTTGATCGCTCTCTCCCAGCTGTTTCCTGCGATCAAGAAGCTCTTCCATGCTCCAGTGGCGATGGAAACCAGAAAGGAGGAGGCAGACAACACGCCGGACGGTCAAGTTTGATGCGCAATGTGCAGTCATCCTGATCAGTCAATTCATGCAACCCAACGAAATGAAAAGGAGCTGACCATGAAACAGGGAGTAATGTTCTTTTCTTTGCTGTTGCTGGTGGGGATGGCATCGCCCGCGCTGGCTATAGGCAACTTCACCGAAGGGTTCAGTGGATTGATTATCTGGGTTTTTCTTGCCTACTGCGGGATCATCGTTGTTGCCCAGCTTTTTTCGGCCCTTTATGCGATCGGGAACCTGCTTAATGACCTGGCGGGAGGCAAACCCAAAACCAGAAAGATGTCCTTGCGCTGAAATAACCCTTGGGGCGGGGATCGGGCTGACGCTCCCATCTGAGCGGATCCCTCCAAACCACCTCTTGCGGACATTCAAAATGGATCGGCCATGGCCGATCCATTTTGAATGTCCGCAAGAGGTGGTTTGGAGGGATCCGCTCAGATGGGAGCGTCAGCCCGA
>NZ_JBFHGD010000170.1:0-7400 GCF_041583255.1 Trichloromonas sp.
CTCTTCCCCCACCACCAGCAGCAGCCCCACCGGCGGGCGCTGCTCTTCCGGCAGGGTCGCCAGGGCCAGCCAGGCCTCGACCATGGCGGCGCAGCCCCCTTTCATGTCGGCGGTGCCGAGGCCGTGGATGATTCCCTCCTCTTCCCGCCAGCCGAGCTCCTCCAGGTCCCAGGTGGCCACGGTATCGACATGGCCGACCATGTAGAGTTTGGGCGCTTCCTTGCCCATGGTCACCCGCAGGTTGTAGCGCTCCTCCTCCACCTCCTGGCGCTCGACGCTGAAGCCGGCCCGCTGCAGGATCTCCTCCAGGTAGAGCTGGATGTCCTCCTCCTTGCCGGACGGGGAGTAGATATCGAGCATCTCGCCCAAGGTTCTGCGCAGGCGCTCGGCGTCAACCTGGTCCCAGAGCTGTTTCAGGGTGCTGTTCATGGTTTGCGGTCTGCCTTTCTCCGGTTGGCCCGGGAGAGGTTGAGGGTCATGTAAACGTGCTCTTGCGGGTTGCCGAATCCCTGCTTCTTGAAAAAGCGGATCCCTGCCTCGTTGTCGGCATCGGTGTCGATGATGATCATCCGCACCCCCTGCTCGCGCATGCGCCGCTTGATTTCCTTGAACAGGGCGCCGCCGACGCCGCCTTTCTGGATGCCCGGCTTCACCCCGAGCCAGACCAGGTAGCCGTACTTCCAGGCGGAGTTGCTTTTTTCGACGGTGGTGCCGAGGGCGAAGCCGAGAATTTCGTTGTTGAATTCGGCGACCAGGCAGAGCTCACTGTCCGAATTGTACAGGGTGGTGATTTCGTACTCGTCCCAGGTGCGGTACATGCTGGGTGAATATTCGGAAGTGAAGAGGTCTTCGCCGATGTGGAAGACCACCGGGAAGTCGTCGATGCTCATCTCGCGGATGCGCAGGTCGTCTTCTTGCGGGTGTTGCTCGGATGTCATGGAAAAACCTCGTGATTGGATTTGTTACGCAGGAAATATAGCAGAGGTTTCTTCCCAGTGACAGCTTGTTATGAGGGACTTTTGCAGTTATGATGCAAAAATCGTCAATTACCCGGAGATCCAGACCTTGTCTACCTTGACCTTTGCGCAGCTGCTCCCCTACGCCATCCCCCCGCTATTGGGGGCCCTGATCGGCTATGTCACCAACTATATCGCCATCCGCATGCTCTTTCGCCCCTTGCGCCCCTGGCGGGTTTTCGGCCTGCGCCTGCCGCTGACGCCGGGGATCATCCCGGCCAAGCGCGGCGAGCTGGCCGAAAAGATGGGGGACATGGTCGGCAGCCACCTGCTGACCTCGGAAGATGTCGGCCGGGCCCTCGAAAAGGAGGGGTTCCGCCGCGAACTGCAAGGCGCGATGGCCGAAAAGCTCGGCCAGTTTCTCGACCGCGACCTGGGGCCGGTGGCCTCGCTGGTGCCGGCCGAGTTTCGCGGCCGCTTCGCCGAACTGGTCGAGCTGCTGCGCTGGAAGGCGGTCAAGGCGGTCTTCGAGTACCTCGACAGCGCCGAGTTCGAGAAGCTGCTGCGCGGCTATTTGGAGCGCAAGAGCGGCGAACTGCTGTCGAAAGACCTGGAGAATTTTCTCACTCCGCAGCGCTACCAGGCGGTGCGCGGGCATGTCGATGCCCGGATTGCCACGTTTCTGCGTTCCGAAGGGGTCGGCCGGGCGGTGGGGAATTTCGTCGATGCCAAGACCGAGCAGTGGGTGACCTCGGAGCGCAGCCTGCGCGAGGTGCTGCCGGCCGGGCTGGTCGAAGTGCTGCTGGCGCAGCTCGAAAAGGAAGTGCCGCCGCTGCTGGAGAAGTTCGGCGGCATGCTCTACGACCCCGATTTCCGCAGCCGGCTGGTGAAGAAGGGGCGCGAGGCGATCGAGGGTTTTCTCGATTCATTGGGCGGGCTGTCGGGAATATTGGCCGGCTTCTTCGATATGGACAAGGTCTATTCGCGAATCCCCGAATTTCTCGACAAGGCCGGCGAAGAGATTTCCCGCTGGCTGCGCGAGGAGAAGACCCAGGCCCAGGTGGCGTCGGCCATCCGCGAACGTCTCGACGCCTTTCTCGACCGCCCGGTCGCCTCGTACCTGGAAAAGGTTCCCTACGAGAAGGTCTCCGGGGTGCGCCGCTTCATCCGCCAGCGGGCGGTGGCCACGGTGCAGGGGCGGCGGGCCGCCGATACGCTGATGGCGCTGCTCGAGCGCGGGGTCGAGCGGCTCAAGGACCGCTCCTTCGCCTCGCTGCTGCAGCGGGTTCTCCCCGAGGGGGGGCTCGAGAAGGGGCGGGCGCTGGTAGCTGACCGGATCCTGGCGGCGCTGCGGGCGCCGTCGGCACGGGAGGCGCTGGAGAAGGTGCTGGCCGAAAAGCTCGACCACTGGCTCTTTCGCAAGCCGCTGGGGCGCCTCTCGGCGCGCCTTCCCGCCGACCTGCGCGAAGAGCTCGAAGCGGGCCTCTTTCGCCAGCTGGCCGAACTGCTGAAAAAAGAGGTGCCGCCGCTGGTGGAAACCCTCAACGTGCGGCGGATCGTCGAGGAGAAGGTCAATTCCCTCGACATCCTCAAGGTCGAAGGGCTGCTGATGGGGATCATGCAGGAGCAGTTCAAGTACATCAACCTGTTCGGCGCCCTGCTCGGCTTTTTGATCGGTTTTGCCAACCTGCTGCTGCTGCGCTTTCTTTGAGCCTGGCCGGGGCGCCTGGTTCGCTTGACTGCCGGAACGGTCGGGTATAATGATGTAGTTTGTGGCTGTCCGCCGCTTTTCCCTTTCGCTGACGAGGAGCTGTCACGATGTGTCCGAAGTCCGATAATCCCATAAGCCTCAGTGAGACCCTGACCGAACTGCCTCCCATTGGCATGGATGTGTTCGACCTGGTCGAGGATTTCCGCCGTTACTATACCTATACCCTGGGGCGCGACCGCCACTGCCGGTCGCCCCACTACGCCTACCATGCCCTGGTGCTGACCCTGCGCGACCGCCTGATGGAGCGCTGGAAGAGCACCCGTTACGCCTACGAGGGGAACGACAGCCGGCATACCTACTACCTCTCCCTCGAATTCCTGATGGGGCGGACGCTGGGCAATGCCATGCTCAACCTCGACCTCGACGAGAATACGACCCTGGCCATGCAGTGCCTCGGCCAGGAGTTGGAAGACCTGGTCGAAAACGAGAATGACGCCGGCCTCGGCAATGGCGGCCTGGGACGGCTGGCGGCCTGTTTCCTCGACAGCTGCGCGACCCTGCAGCTGCCGGTGACCGGCTACGGCATCCGCTACGAGTACGGCATGTTCCGCCAGAACATCGTCAACGGCCATCAGTCCGAAGAGCCGGACCACTGGCTGCGCGACGGCAACCCCTGGGAGCTGGAGCGGCCCGAGTACACCATGCGTATCCATTTCGGCGGCCGCAGCGAATTCTACCGCAGCGGTACCGGCGTGCAGCGGGCCCGCTGGGTCGACACCAACGACGTGCTGGCGGTCCCCTACGACATCCCGGTGCCCGGCTACCACAACGGCACGGTCAATACCCTGCGGCTGTGGAAGGCGGCGGCCACCGACGAGTTCGACCTCGGCGAATTCAACTCCGGGCTTTATCCCGAGTCGGTCTCGAGCAAGAACGCCGCCGAGAACATCACCATGGTCCTGTACCCGAACGACTCGAGCGAAAACGGCAAGGATCTGCGGCTGCGCCAGCAGTATTTTCTCGCTTCGGCGAGTTTGCAGGATGTGCTGCAGCGCTGGGTCGGCCAGCAGGGCCGGGATATGTCCGAGTTTGCCGAGAAGAACTGTTTCCAGCTCAACGACACCCACCCGAGCTGCGCGGTTCCCGAGCTGATGCGGCTGCTGATGGACGTGCACGGCCTCGGCTGGGACGAGGCCTGGGCGATCACCACCAAATGCATGGCCTACACCAACCACACCCTGCTGCCCGAGGCTCTCGAGCGTTGGCCGGTGTCGCTGTTCAAGCGGCTGCTGCCGCGACTGCTCGATATCATCTACGAGATCAACGCCCGCTTCCTGGCCGAGGTGGCCCGCTGCTGGCCGGGGGATTTCGGCCGGCAGCAGCGCATGTCGATCATCGAGGAGGGGCCGCAGCCGCAGGTTCGCATGGCGTATCTGGCCATCGCCGGCAGCTTTTCGGTGAACGGAGTGGCCGAGCTCCACTCCCGGCTGCTGCAGCAGGGGTTGTTCAGCGATTTCTACGACCTCTGGCCGGCCAAGTTCAATAACAAGACCAACGGGGTCACCCCGCGGCGCTGGCTGGCCTGGTGCAATCCCGCGCTCTCCGGCCTGATCACCGAAGCTCTCGGCGGCGATGCCTGGGTCACCGATCTGCAGCTGCTGTCCCGGCTGGTGCTGTCGGCCGATGATGCTGATTTCAGGGCCCGCTGGCTGCAGGTCAAGCAGGCCAACAAGGCCCGCCTGGCTCAGCTGGTCCAGTCCAATTGCGGGGTCGAGTTCAACCCCGCGGCGATGTTCGATGTGCAGGTCAAGCGTATCCACGAGTACAAGCGGCAGCTGCTCAACATCCTCCACGTCATTCACCTGTACGACCGCATCAAGCGCGGCGACGACGACCTCTGGACGCCGCGCTGCGTGCTGATCGGCGGCAAGGCGGCTCCCGGCTACTTTATGGCCAAGTGCATCATCAAGCTGATCAACAACGTGGCCGACGTGATCAACCGCGACCCGGCCATCGGCGACAAGCTCAAAGTCGCGTTTCTGCCCAATTACGGGGTGTCGAAGATGGAGATCATCGCCCCCGGCACCGACCTCTCCGAGCAAATATCCACCGCCGGCAAGGAAGCCTCGGGGACCGGCAACATGAAGTTCATGATGAGCGGCGCGATCACCATCGGCACCCTCGATGGCGCCAATATCGAGATCCGCGAAGAGGTCGGCGCCGACAACTTCTTTCTGTTCGGGCTCACCGCCGAAGAGGTCGAAGAGCTACGCGGCCATTACGATCCCCACGCCATCATCGAGGGGGACGCCGACCTGGCGCGGGTCATGCGGCTGCTCGAAAGCGGCCATTTCAACCAGTTTGAGCCGTGCATCTTCGACCCGATCATCGGGGCGATCCGCAATCCCCACGACCCCTGGCTGGTGGCCGCCGACTTCCGCAGCTACCTCGATGCCCAGCAGCAGGCCGCGGCGGCTTATCGCGACCAGGAAGCCTGGGTGCGCATGAGCATCTACAATACCGCGACCAGCGGCAAGTTTTCCACCGACCGCACCATGCAGGACTACAACCGCGAGATCTGGAAGCTGGAAGCGACGCCGCCGGTGCCGGTGGTGTAAGCTTTCGTCTTTTTGACGCAAAAGGGGACAGGCTCCGTAAAGGTGCCTGTCCCCTTTTTTATTGGCAGAGGGGGAGGCCCCTTTCGGAGCCAGTCCCTTTAGAGCTGAATCGATTTGACCTCGAGAAATTCCTCCAGCCCGTACTTGCCGAACTCCCGGCCGTGGCCCGACTGCTTGTAGCCGCCGAAGGGGGCGAGCAGGTTGAAGCGGCCGCCGTTGACGTCGACCTGTCCGGTGCGCAGGCGGCGGGCGACGCGCTTGGCCCGCTCGGGGTCGGCGGACCAGACGGCGCCGGCCAGGCCGTAGATGGAGTCGTTGGCAATGCGGATAGCGTCCTCTTCGTCCCGGTAGGTCAGGATGGAGAGGACCGGTCCGAAGATCTCCTCGCGGGCGATGGTCATCTCCGGCGTCACCCGCCCAAAGACCGTCGGCTGCAGGTAGTAGCCCCGCTCCAGCCCCGACGGCGGCTCGGTCCCTCCGAGCAGCAGCTGGGCCCCCTCGCTGATCCCCTGCTGGATATAATCCCGTACCCGCTGCCGCTGTTCGGCCGAGACCAGCGGGCCGAGCTTGGCCTGTCCTTCGAACGGGTCGCCGACGCTGAAACCGCGGGCGGCCTCCACCGCGAGAGCGACAGCCTCCTCGTAGCGGCTCTGCGGCACCAGCATCCGGGTGTGGGCGCTGCAGGTCTGGCCCGAGTTGAGAAAGCAGGCGTTGAGCGTCCCCTTGACCGCGGCGGCGAGGTCGGCGTCGTCGAGGATCACCGCCGCCGACTTGCCTCCCAGCTCCAGCGCAACCCGCTTGACCGTCTGTGCCGCCAGCTCGGAAACCCGTTTGCCAGCCCGGGTCGAACCGGTGAAGGAAACCATGTCCACCTCGGGGTGGCTCGCCAGGGCTTCGCCGACCACCGGTCCGGTGCCGCTGACCAGGTTGAAGACCCCGGTGGGAAAGCCGGCTTGCTCGATCAGCTCGGCGAGCATGAAGGCGTTCAGCGGGGCGACCTCGCTCGGCTTGAGGACCACCGTGCAGCCGGCGGCCAGGGCCGGGGCGATCTTGGCGACGATCTGGTGCAGCGGGTAATTCCAGGGGGTGATGCAGGCCACCACGCCGACCGGCTCGCGCACGATCAGCGAATTGCCGATCTGTTCTTCAAAGGCATAGTCCCGCAGCAGTTTGATCGTGCTTTCGAGCACCGCGCAGGGCAGGCCCACCTGGATGCGTTGGGACATCTTGAGCGGCATGCCGAGTTCGCCGGTAATGATGCGGGCCAGTTCGTCGCTGCGGCCGGTCAGCCCCCGGTGCAGGGCGTCCAGCAACTGGGCCCGCTCGCTGACAGGGGTGGTGGCCCAGCCGTCGAAGGCCTGCCGGGCGGCGGCGACGGCGGCCGCGGCATCCTCGGCGCTGCCGGCCGGAATGGTGCCCATGGCCTGCTCGGTTGAAGCGTTGATGACATCGATACGTTCCCCGCTGCGGCTGGGAACCCACTGGCCGTTGATGTACAGGTTCTCGTAGCTCTGCATGGTCTCTCCTGAGGGATTCGATGTGAACAAAGGTAAGGCACTATTGTAGCAAGAAAATCGCGTGATGCGAGCGAATCCTGGGAGACTGCTGTATTGGAATGCATGGTTGGTGTGATTTTGTCCCCTCAGAGGTTTTCAGCCGTGAAGACAGCGACATAAAGATATTAAGGCCAAGGCTCACTCCTGATTCAAGGGGCTTCGTTGCGGCACGCGAAGCCCGACAGACTCCTAGGTAAGAACGCTGTCATCCAGAATCCCTTTATCAATCAGAGGCTTTAAAATCCCCACCGTCTTCTTCTTGAGCATATTCCTGAGCAACCGGGTCGCCGGCGTCAGAAGTTGCCGGCTCGGGCAAATCAGCCACAGTTCGGTTGTTCTCGGCTTGAACTCGGGCATGACGTTGACAACCTTTCCCGACAACAGATCAGCGGACATGTCGAGGCAGGATTTGACCGCTAGGCCTTTGCCGGCGACACACCAGCGTCGTACGAGATCCCCATCGTTGGAGGCCCGGTTGCCGTTCATCTTGATTTTGTATTCAGTTCCACCCTGCGCGAAGGTCCAGGTATCGTAAACGATGTCGTTAAGCTGGTAAAAA
>NZ_JBFHGD010000171.1:0-7348 GCF_041583255.1 Trichloromonas sp.
ATGGACAGCTTCAGCCGCGAAATGGACCAGATGTTCCGCAACATCGGTTTCGCCCGCCTGCTTGAACCGGCCCTGGCCCCATTGGTTGGCGCAGGCAGCTACCCCCGGATCAACCTGAGGGAAACGGAGAGCAGCTACATCATCGAAACACAATTGCCCGGCATTGATCCCAGGGAACTGGAAATGAGCATCATCAAAGGCACCCTGACCCTTTCCGGAGAGCGCAAAAAGCCCGCTCAGGAGATCGGTTCCTGGCATCGCCGCGAACGCAGCAGCGGAAAATTCATGCGTGCCATCGACATTCCTGCGGAAATCGAAATCGACAAGGTAACGGCAGACTACCGGGACGGCCTGCTGACGATCACCCTGCCCAAAGCGGCAAGTGTTCGACCGAAACGGATCGAAATCACGGCAAATTAAGCAAACGAACCAGACGGCAACTCAGCGAACCCATGGAGATGAACGATGAAAAACAACGAACTTTCTGTCAATAAAGCGAGCAAGCTGACTGCATCAGAAAAAGACCGGACAGATTATGTCTCTCCGGCGGTAGATATCTACGAGACGGACAACGCCCTGACCATCGTCGCGGACCTGCCGGGAGTGAACAAAGAGCAGCTGGAACTCGCCACGGATCGAAACATATTAACCATTGAGGGGCACGCCAAGACAAGTGCCGACCCAAACCACCTCTACCGCGAATTCGGAACGGCCGGTTACTACCGGCGCTTCCAGCTGCCGGAAAACCTGGACCTCGATCAAACGGCGGCCGAACTCAAGGACGGCGTCCTCACCCTGACGCTGCCCAAGGCGGCCGCGGCGAAGCCCCGCCGCATCGAAGTGACTGTCCACTGATGACGGGAAAAGGGCCGGGCGCAATCCCGGCTCTTTTTTGTCGCGGGCAAGATCAAGCTCAGACAGTATAATTGGATGACTAGCACACCTTCAGGCCGGGAGAAGACTCATGGATATCAATAAAATGACTGCCAAGACCCAGGAAGCCGTCCAGAACGCCCAGAGCAAAGCGACCAAGCTGGGCCATGTGGAAATCGATGGCGAACATCTGCTGGCAGCACTTCTGGACCAGCCCGAGGGCCTGGTCCCCCGGCTGCTGCAGAAGCTGGACATCCCCGTCGAAAACTTCACCCGAGCCCTGAAAAAGGAACTGGAGAAGCGCCCCAGCGTTTCGGGCGGCGGCATGGAGGCGGGCAAGATCTACGTCTCTCCCCGCTTCAACCGACTGCTGGTCAAGGCCGAAGAGGAAGCCCGTCATTTGAAGGATGAGTACATCAGCGTCGAGCACCTGCTGCTGGCCCTGGTCGAAGAGGGCGCAAGCTCTCCGGCAGGCCGCCTGTTCAAGGAATTCAAGATCGACCGCGACCGGCTGCTGCATGCCTTGTCTGACATTCGCGGCCATCAACGGGTCACCAGCCCCGATCCGGAAGGGACCTACGAGGCGCTGGAAAAGTACGGCATCGACCTGGTCAAGGCGGTGCAGAAAGGCAAGCTCGACCCGGTGATCGGCCGCGACGGCGAAATCCGCCGGACCATCCGCATCCTCTCCCGCAAAACCAAGAACAACCCGGTACTGATCGGCGAGCCGGGGGTCGGCAAAACTGCCATCGTCGAAGGGCTGGCTCATCGCATTGTACGCGGCGATGTTCCCGAGGGGCTCAAGAATAAAACCATCTTCTCCCTCGACATGGGCGCCCTGGTCGCCGGGGCCAAGTACCGCGGCGAGTTCGAAGAGCGGCTCAAGGCGGTGCTTACCGAAATCCGCAGCAGCGAAGGGCGCATCCTGCTCTTCATCGACGAACTGCACAACATCGTCGGCGCCGGCAAAGCCGAAGGCTCCATGGACGCCGGCAACATGCTCAAGCCGATGCTGGCCCGGGGCGAACTCCACTGCCTCGGTGCCACCACCCTCGACGAGTATCGCAAACATATCGAGAAGGACGCGGCCCTGGAGCGGCGCTTCCAGCCGGTGCTGGTCGACGAGCCGTCGGTTGAAGACACCGTCAGCATCCTGCGCGGACTCAAGGAGCGGTACGAGGTCCACCATGGCGTCCGCATCCATGACAACGCCCTGGTGGCGGCGGCGACCCTCAGCGACCGCTACATTTCTGATCGGTTCCTGCCGGACAAGGCCATCGACCTGGTCGACGAGGCCTGCGCCATGATCCGCACCGAAATCGACTCGCTGCCCAGCGATCTTGACGAAGTGACCCGCCGGGTGATGCAGATGGAAATAGAGGAAGCGGCGCTGAAAAAAGAAAAGGATTCCGCCAGCCTGGCCCGCCTGGAAAACCTGCGCCGCGAGCTGATCGGACAGAAGAAACGGGCCGCCGACCTGAAAGAGCAGTGGGAGTCGGAAAAAAGCGCCATCAAGACCATCCAGGGACTGCGGGAAGAGATTGAAAAAATGCGCCAGGAGATCGAACTGGCTGAGCGCAACTATGACCTCGACCGGGCCGCCGAACTCAAGCACGGCAAGCTGCCGCAACTGGAACAGCATCTGCGCGAACGGGAAATGGCAATGGGCGGTGAACAGCCAGGGGCACGCCTGCTGCGCGAGGAAGTCACCGACGAGGAAATTGCCGGCATCGTCGCCCGCTGGACCGGCATCCCGGTCACCCGGCTGGTGGAAGGGGAACGGGAAAAACTGCTCAAACTCGACCAGGTGCTGCACAAGCGGGTCATCGGTCAGGACGAGGCGGTGCAACTGGTGGCCGACGCGGTAATTCGCGCCCGGGCCGGGATCAAGGACCCGCGCCGGCCGATCGGCTCCTTCATTTTCCTCGGTCCGACCGGGGTCGGCAAGACCGAACTGGCCCGCACCCTGGCCGAAGCCCTCTTCGACAGCGAAGACAACATGGTGCGCATCGACATGTCCGAATACATGGAAAAACACGCCGTCAGCCGCCTGATCGGCGCCCCCCCCGGCTACGTCGGCTACGAAGAGGGGGGCCAGTTGACCGAGGCGGTCCGCCGCAAACCCTACTCGGTGATCCTGTTCGACGAAATAGAAAAAGCCCACCATGACGTCTTCAACGTCCTGCTGCAGGTGCTGGATGACGGTCGGGCCACCGATTCCCAGGGGCGGACGGTCGATTTCAAAAACACGGTCATCATCATGACCTCGAATATCGGCTCAGAGCATCTCCTGGAAGGACTCGGGGCCGATGGCCAGATCACTGAAACGGCGCGAAAAAGCGTACTTCGAGAATTGCGTCAGCACTTTCGCCCGGAATTTCTCAACCGGGTCGACGATGTCGTCCTCTTCAAAACTTTGACACTGGATGAAATCAAGGCCATTGTCGAACTGTTAATCCAGGACCTGCGCAACCGCCTGGCCAGTCGTCGCATCGGCCTGCAGCTGACCCCTGCGGCCCTCGACTTCATGGCCCGGAATGCCTATGACCCGGCCTACGGCGCGCGCCCCCTCAAGCGATACCTGCAGCACCAGCTGGAAACCCGCCTCGGTCGGGCGATCATCGCCGGAGACATCCACGACGGGGCTACCATCACCGTCGATGCCGGCCCGGATGACCTCAGCGTTTCTCATGTCAACCCGGCAAAGGAGAGGCGGTCCGGCTGATCCGTTAATTTGAAAGTGGCAAGCCAGAATCCCGAATATCAGGGCTTTTACTGACACATTGACGTTTATTTGCCTAGCTGGCGCTTTTATTGCATCATTTCTTGACAACAGTCCCGTTCCCGAATCAAGGATAAAAGTGAATCTATGAGCAAAAGAAAGCGTTTTGGCGAAATTCTGGTCGATGCGAAGGTCGTCACCGAACCGGTCCTGCAACTGGCCCTGGAAAAACAGAAAGGGACCGGCAAACGCCTCGGACAAGTCCTGGAGGAGATGGGGGTCGTTTCCGAGAAGGACACGGCAGTCGCCCTGGCCCGCCAGTTCGGCTTCCGGACCGTTCAAAATCTGGCCAGCTACAGTTTTCCCGAAGACGTCCTGACCCTGTTCAGCAGCGAGACGGCCCTGAAGAAAAGCCTCTTCCCACTGAAGCTGGAGCAGAAAAACCTTTATCTGGCGATGGTCAATCCCCTCGACATGGACACCATCGACGACATCACATTCCGCACCGGGTTGCGGGTTCTCCCCTGCGTCACCACCCCGGGAGAAATCCAGGCGGCCGTTCATCAGCATTACCTCGGCGGTCGTCCCAACGAACCCCAGCAGGACGCCTCCGACTGGTGGACCATCCTGGTGGTGGACGATCAGGAACTGGTTCGTTCGGCCATTATTGCGGCGCTGAAAAAAGAAGGCTACAAGATCCTCGAAGCGGACAACGGCGCCGACGGCCTCAAGGTAGCCTGCCAGCACCACCCGCACCTGATCATTTCCGACACGGTCATGCCGCGCATGGATGGCTACGAGATGTTCCGCGCCTTGCAGGCCCACACCACCGCCAGCAAGATCCCGGTTATCGCACTGTCTTCAAAATCAGCCGCTGAAGAAGAGGCCAAACTCCTCGATGCCGGATACTTTGATTTCATCCCCAAACCGATTAACCCCATCCGCCTGCTCGCGCGGGTACGCCGGGCGCTGAAGACCGCCTACAACTCCAACGGGCCACCCCCGCGGTAAGAAAAAGAGTTGAAAATTCCGGTGCCTCGGTATATAATAACCGAAATGGTTATATTTGCCGACCCCTTCGACATCTTGGGAGGCTACTATGAGGATCGACATTCTTGGCAAACCTGAAAGTGGTCAGCGTTGTGAACGGACCCTTGAAAATGTCCGCCAGGCTCTGGAGCAGACCGGTGTGGAGGCGGAGGTTCACCTCTATCGAGACCGCAGGAAAATGATCGACCACCGCGTCTATGTCACTCCAGCCCTGGTCATCGATGACAGCGTCCGGGTGGCCGGCCGTATCCCCGAAATCAAGGAGATCATCAGCATGCTCGCTGAGCGACCACGCTATCATAAGCGTATGCAGCAGGTGGCGTGATCATCCGGCAATCAAATAGGCTCGCCCAGAAAAGTAAAGCCCCTCTGTGCTCAGCAGAGGGGCTTTACTTTTCTGGTCTCCTCGGTTAACTTGGAGCAATTCCAACTCATTGAACCCCAGGGGCTGCATGGCAACCATACTGCTCGTTGACGATGTCCAGCTGTTTATCGAACTGGAAAAGTCCTTTCTTCAAGATGCCGGCTACACCGTCGTTACCGCATCGTCCGGCGAAGAGGCGCTTGCCATACTGCCGCAAATAAACCCTGCACTGCTACTGCTCGATCTCTACATGCCCGGCATCGACGGCGACGAGGTCTGTCGGCGGATGCGCAGCGAGGACCGCTGGAAAACGCTGCCGGTGATCATGGTCACGGCGGCCGGCAAGGAGGCGGAGATCCGCAAATGCCTTGACGCCGGCTGCGACGACTATGTCACCAAGCCGGTTCAGAAGAAACTGCTGATCGAAAAGGTCAAACGCCTGCTGGGCGCCGTCAAGGCCCGCACCGAAGAACGCAAGCCCTTGACATTTCAGGTACAGATCCGGGGAGAAGGTCAACAGCTGATCGCCACCGCCAGGGATCTCTCCCGCAATGGCATCTTTCTTAACGGCCCGGCCTCGATGGCGCCCGGAACGGTGGTCGAACTCAAATTGAGCCCTTCCGAGGGACGGGACGTTGTTCTGATGGGAAAGGTCAAGCGGATTCAGGATGGCCCGGACGGCGGGATGGGGATCTACTTTATCCGCCCCGAGGGAATGGGCACCAAAGAACTGGACCAGATGCTCAGGGAGACGGCGGATGCAGGTCTGACCGCCGAGCTTTCAGAACCGTCGGAAGCCCTGCAAACCCAGCTGGGGAGCATGGAGATGCAGAACAGCAGGCTGCGGGAAGAGAATGCTTCCCTGCGCCAGCGCATTCGGGAAATGGAAAACGAAAACCGCGAGTTTGCCGAGCGCATCGTACACACGGAAGAAGTCAACAACAACCTGACCAACCTCTACATTGCTTCTTCGCGCCTGCACTCGGTGCTGAATCGCATCGAGGTCATCGAAATCATTCAGGAGGTGGCGATCAACCTGGTCGGCGCCGAAAAATTTGCCCTCGCTCTCTACGACAAGGAGAGCGAATCCTACCGCTTTGAAGCCGGGGAGGGGGTTACCCCGGAGGAATTCCCAACGGTTGAGACGGGCAGCGGCCTGCTGGGCAAGGTCATTGCCGACGGTGAACCGTATTTCCAGGAGGGGCCGGTCGCTGCCGGATCCGACGACCTGCAGACCCCGCTGGCAGCCATCCCGCTGACCATTCACGACTCCTGCATCGGCCTGCTGGCCATCTACCGGCTGTTCACCCAGAAAGACCGGTTTGAAGAGGTGGACTTTCAACTCTTCAACATGATGGCTGAACACGCCGCCACGGCGATCTTCTCATCGAACCTCTACGAAGCCTCGGAACGCAAACGACAGACCTACCAGGGGTTCATGGAGCTGCTGCTCAAGTAAGGGGTGCACCGGCGCCCCGCCGGTTTGCCGGCACCAGAAATCCCTCCGCCAGGGCAAACCGCACAATCTCCTCGCCGTCGGAGCGCATCACGCTGCCGGCGAAAATCTGCTCTGCCGACCTCTGACCGCTACACCCCTGCAGCAACTTGAGAAAATCCTCTTCCAGCGACTCGCACAGAACCTGCCCGCCGCGCCTCAGAAATATGGCAACCGAGCCGACCGGACGAAACATTGCGGCAATCTGTTCCAGTTCCGCCTCACCCATTTCAAGCAGATCTAGAATTTCATAGGCAAAAGAAACCAGGCGAACCCCTTCGGCCACCCGCAGCGGCGACTTCCACGGGTCGACACCCCGCAGAGACTCGGGGGCCGCCGGCAGGGTTTCCTGCCCCAGCAGGGTTTCGGCGTAGTGAAAATGATAACGGAGCAAATCCTGGGCCGCCGGCAGAAGATCAGCCTGCTTCTGCTTTTTGAACAGAAAGGCCAGATAGGCTTCCTGCAGCGGCAGCGCCTCGGCGGGCATCCATCGCTCACTGGCCAGCAGGGCCTCGCGCGACACCTGCTGCTCGGCGAGCAGCCACGCCGCAAAGCCCCGCAGGAAACTCACCGCGTCGCAACCGGCCACCTGGAGCAGGGCGTCGAAGAAAGCGACCGCGCGACCGGTATTGTAAAAGAGGTCGGCTGACGCTGCCAACAGGCGGCAGGCGTCCAGGTCGGCGGCGCTCATGGTGGCACTTTCGAGAATTTCGTAGGGCGGCTCCAGCTGGGCCCGCAGGCCGTGGTCAGCAGCCTCCCGGTGCAGCACGGTGCCAGGCAGTACGGCCAGGGGAAAAATATCGATATGGTTGGGCGCAAGCCCGAAAGCGTAATTAAGGCTCCG
>NZ_JBFHGD010000172.1:0-7238 GCF_041583255.1 Trichloromonas sp.
CGCTCGCCGGGGCGGAAGCGGGTGACCTGGTCGCCGATCTTGACCACGGTGCCGACGATTTCGTGGCCGGGGATCAGGGGCAGCTTTGCTCCGCTCAGCTCCTGGTCAACGATGTGCAGATCGGTGCGGCAAACCCCGCAGGCGTGCACCCGGATCAGCAGCTGCCCCGGGGAAGGCTGGGGGACCGGCAGCTGTTTCAACTGCAGCCGGCGCTGCCCGGTTTCAAGCACCATGGCCCGCATGCTGGCGGGGAGCTTCATCTCGGATCTCCTCGTCGGGCTGCCGGTGTCAGATAGGGACGTCGTCGATGGTTTCGGCGGCGGTGTCGAGGGCATCATGGATGCTGTTGCCGGCTCCAGGGACGATGGAGAGGACCGCACCGCCAACCCGTATCGGGACCGAAACCAGCTTGGTGAAGAGGCAGCCGCTCAGCTGGCTGGCGAGCAGCAAGATGATCAGGGTTTTGATAAATGTCACAATAGCTCCTTGGACTGAGGTGGTTGGCCTACCTGCCGGCGCCGACGCTGGCCGGCACCGCCCGTTTGAAGGCCCAGGCTTCGATCTTCTTGATCTGTTCGGCCATGGTGACCGACAAAGGGACGGTGCGGCTGATCGCTTCCATGATGTCCTGCTGGGTGATGGAGCGGGTCTGGGACAGCGCCTCGAAGCTGGCGCTGGCGATGGCCTGTTCGATTTCGGCGCCGGAGAAGCCCTTGGCCGAATGGGCGAGCATTGAAATGTCGAGGGCGTCCGGTTTGACGTCCCGCTTGCGCAGGTGGATGCGGACGATTTCCTCCCGTTCGGCCAGGCCCGGCAGGGCGACGTAGAAGATTTCATCGAAGCGGCCCTTGCGCAGCACCTCGGCCGGCAGCATCTCGATGGCGTTGGCGGTGGCGGCGACGAAGACCGGGTGCCGCTTCTCCTGCATCCAGGTCAGGAAGTAGCCGAGGACCCGCGAGGCCGAGCCCCCTTCGGCCTTGAAGCCCTGGTTGGAGATGCCGGATTCCATTTCGTCGATCCAGAGTACGCAGGGGGAGAGGGCTTCGGCGGTTTTGCAGGCCTTGCGCAGGCTGCTCTCCGGTGAGCCGAAGGTTCCCTCGTAGACCGTGGACATGTCGAGGCGGATCAATGGCAGGTGCCAGCGGGCGGCGATGGCCTTGACGAACAGGCTCTTGCCGCAGCCGCTGATGCCCATCACCAGCACCCCGCGGGGAAGGTTGCGCCCCGAGGCCAGCCCTTCGGCGCCGAAGGCCCTTTCCCGTTTTTCCATCCACGACTTGAGGTTTTCCATGCCGCCAAGCTGGTCGGAGGTGACGTCATTTTCGACGAACTCCATGATCCCGCTTTTGCGCAGCAGCTGCTTCTTGGTGCGGAACAGGGCGGCGATCACTTCGTCGGGCCCGCCCCCCTTGGTGACCTTGGCCAGCCGCAGGGCCCGATCGAGGTTCAGCAGGTCGAGTCCCTGGGCGGCGACGACCAGGCGGCTGATGTCTTCTTCGCTGGCCAGTAACTGCTCGAGGAACGGATCCCTTTCCCGGTTTTTTTCGAGAAAGGCCTGGATTTCCTTACGATCCGGCAGGCCGTGGTCGAGCAGCAGAAAGTCTTCCCGCAGGGCCGGTGGGATGTCCGGTTTAGGGCCGAGAAAGACCAGTGTCTTGCCGGCTGGTCGGCGCACCGCGGCGAAATCCTTGAGGGTGCGCTGGATATACGGGTTGTCGTGCCAGAACCAGTTGAGGTCCTTGAAGATGAAAATGCCGGGCCCTTCCTGGTCAACCGCCCAGCAGAGGCTGGCAAGGGGGTCGCTGGTTGTTTCCTGGCCGGCAATGCCGGCCGTGCAGTTCCATACCTGGGGAACCGGCATTCCCTTGATGGCGTGCAGGGCCGCCCGGGTGATCAGCGCCTCGGTTCGGCTTTCGTTGTCGGTAGAAATGTAGATCAGCGGCGTTCCGGCCGCCACCTGCTGGCTGAAATTGGACAAGGTCAGGAGTTCTTCCATGGCAGATTCCTTCCGCTAGGCAGAGTGGTGAGCCGCAGACTTCAGTTTCATACGTTAAATCATTGAGGGAAATTTGTCCATGGCCTGTTGCCCGGTCGATCCGGGGGCGGTCGCCGGCTGCCGTCATTGGGCTTGCATTTACCGTTGAAATACGCTAGTTTTCTTGTCTTCTTCGGCTCCCCGGCCGGTTGCGCAACATTTTAATCCCCAAGTGAACTTATATATAAAGCATAAGAGGTGCGGCCATGCGTTATTCCCAATATCTGCTTTCCACCCTGAAAGAAACCCCTGCGGATGCCGAAGTCGTCAGCCATCAGCTGATGATGCGGGCTGGGATGATTCGCAAGGTCGCCGCCGGCATCTACAGCTATCTTCCCTTCGGCCTGCGGTCGATCCGCAAGGTTGAGCAGATTGTTCGTGAAGAGATGAACCGGGCCGGGGCGATCGAACTGCTGATGCCGATGGTGGTGCCGGCCGAACTCTGGCAGGAGTCGGGGCGCTGGGAGCAGTACGGCAAGGAACTGCTGCGCATCAAGGATCGCAAGGAGGCCGCCTTCTGCCTCGGCCCGACCCATGAAGAGGTGATTACCGACATCGTCCGCCGCGAGGTTCGCTCCTACCGGCAGCTGCCGCTCAACCTCTACCAGGTTCAGTCCAAATTTCGCGACGAGATCCGGCCCCGCTTCGGCCTGATGCGCGGCCGCGAGTTCATCATGAAAGACGCCTATTCCTTCGACGTCGACGAGGCCGGTGCCGATGTCGCCTATGAGAAGATGTACCAGGCGTATCGGCGCATTTTTGAACGCTGCGGCCTCAGGTTCCGGGCCGTCGAGGCCGACACCGGAAATATTGGCGGCACCTCGTCCCACGAGTTCATGGTGCTGGCCGATTCGGGGGAGGACGCTATTGTCTCCTGCGACAGCTGCGAGTACGCGGCCAACGTCGAAAAGGCCGAAATTCGCCCCCCCCAGGCAGCGGCCCCGGTCCTGACCCAGACGTTGCAGAAGGTGGCCACCCCGGCTCGCCGCACCATCGAGGAAGTGGCCGAGTTTCTCAAGGCCCGCCCCGAGCAGCTGATCAAGACCCTCATCGTGCAGACCGATGCCGGCGAGACGGTGACGGTGCTGCTGCGCGGCGACCGGGAACTCAATGACATCAAGCTCTGTCGCCTGCTCGGCTGCAACGATGTTGAACTGGCCAGCGAAGAGCTGGTCAAGCAGGTGACCGGTGCGCCGACCGGTTTTGCCGGTCCGGTTGGGCTGAAAGCGCGGATTCTGGCTGATTCTGAGGTTCGCTTCATGACCGATGCCATCACCGGCGCCAACGAACTGGATGCCCATTACACCGGGGTCGCCTGCGGCCGGGATTTCATCGTCGAAACCTTCGCCGACCTGCGCGAAGCCGTAGCCGGCGATCCCTGCCCACGCTGCAGCGGCAAGCTGGAAATCTGGCGGGGGATCGAGGTCGGTCACGTGTTCAAGCTCGGCACCAAGTATTCGGCCGCCCTCGATGCGAGCTTCCTCGATGCCCAGGGCCAGGAGCAGGTGCTCTTCATGGGCTGCTACGGGATCGGCATCGGCCGCACGGTGGCGGCGGCCATCGAGCAGAACAATGACGACAACGGCATCATTTTTCCCATGCCGCTGGCCCCCTTTCAGGTCATCGTCACCATGGTCAATCCCAATGACGAGCAGGTCAACCAGGCGGCCGACGCGCTTTATCGTCAACTGCTCGACTTGGGTGTCGAGGTGTTGCTCGACGATCGCGACGAGCGTCCCGGCAGCAAGTTCAAGGATGCTGACCTGCTCGGCATCCCCCTGCGGGTGACAGTTGGTGCCCGCGGACTCAAGGAGGGGGCGCTCGAGCTGCAGGAGCGGCGCAGCGGGGAGCGCGAGATGATTCCCCTGGCCGAGGTCGGAGCGCTGGTCGCTGCACGGGTTCGCCAGGCGCTGTCGGCCTGAGGCCGAAGCAGTTGTCAGGTAAGAGACAGGCGAATTGATATGGCTAAAATGATCATCGACAGCGGCGGCAGGCTGGGTCTGCCCCATCCGGTGGTAAAGGAGCTCGGTCAGCAGACCCTTGAGCTCTGCTCCCATTCGGCCCAACATCTTCTGCTGACCGCCCGGCGCGACGACTCGGAGCTGGTCATGGCGGGGGTGCTGGGGGAAATCGGGATCACCGACCTGTTGTCCTTTTTCAATATGTTTCGCAAGACCGGGGTGCTCAGCTTCAGCCTGACCGGCGGCAGCAAGGAGCTCTATTTTCAGCAGGGTGAGATCGTTTTCGCCACCAGCAATTTTCCCGAAGAAGATCTGGGCGAGCTGCTCTGCGCCCTCGGCAAGCTCGATCGGCACATCCTGCAGCGTTTGCGTTCACCCGGCGCCGGTTCCGCGGTTACCGGCAAGCTCCTGGTCGAAAAAGGGGTGGTGGCGCCGAAAGATCTCTGGCACGCCACCCGCCATCAGGCCGAAACCATTGTCTACAATCTCTTTGCCATGGAACACGGCAGCTATTCCTTCGTCGCCAGGCCGCTTGCTGAGGAGCAGATCCTGCGGCTCTCCATGAGCACCCAGAATCTGATCATGGAGGGGTTGCGACGGGTTGACGAGCGGGCCCTGTTCATGCGGCGCATCGGTTCCGAGGACCATATTCCGGTGCCGAGCGGCAAGACGGTTCAGGGAATGCCGCCGGCGGCCGAGCGGATGATGAAGCTGGTCGGCGAGGATCGCCACAGCGTACGGGAGCTGTTGCGCAGGAGTGGCGCCGGAGAGTTTGATGGGCTGCGTCTGCTGTTCCACCTGGTTGAGAAGGGGCTGGTGCGCATGGAGGATGCGCCGACGGTGGAGGTGGACGGGAAGCTCGGCGACATGCTCAACATCTTCAACAGTGCCCTGATCGTCCTTTACCGCCGGGTGTCGGCGAAAAAGCCGGGTTTCGGCCAGGAGGTTCGCTGTTTTCTGCGTGACCTGCCGCAGCCGTTCTCTTTCGTCTTTCGGGATGTCGCCCTGCGGGACGATGGCAGCATCGACGGCGGCCGGATCCTGGGCAACCTGGCCGGGCTCGAAGAGGGGGACAAGCAGCGGCTGCTGGCCGAGGCTCTGAGCGAGCTTATTTATATGGAGTGCGGCATTGCCCGTCGCGAACTGGCGGCGGCCGAGTCGGGCGAACTGATCCAGCGGGTACAGGAAGTCACCCGTCGGGTGAAGTCACTTATCGGGAGAAAAGAATGAACGAGGCGGCAAAAAACAGGCTGATCTTCGCCCTCGACGTCGACTGTTTCGAGGATGCCGAAAAATGGGTCAAGCTGCTGCACGAAAAGGTCGGGGTGTTCAAGGTCGGCAAGCAGCTCTTTACCCGTTGCGGCCCGGACGTGGTGCGGATGATCCGTGGGGAGGGCGGCGAGGTGTTTCTCGACCTCAAGTACCATGATATCCCCAATACCGTGGCCATGGCCGGGCTGGAGGCCTGCCGTCTCGGGGTCCGGATGTTCAACGTGCATGCCCTGGGCGGAGCGGAGATGATGCGCGAGACGGTGGCCAAGGCTGACGCCCTGGTTCCCCGCGGCAGTGAGGGTCGTCCGCTGCTGCTGGCGGTGACCATTCTCACCTCCTCCACCGAGGAAACCCTGCGGGCGGTCGGCATCGATCGGCCGGTCAGCGAAATGGTCCCCCGGTTGGCCCTGCTGGCGAAAGAGGCGGGGATGGACGGAGTGGTCGCTTCCCCCAAGGAGGTCGGTCTGATCCGCGAGGCCTGCGGCCGGGACTTTGTCATTGTCACCCCCGGGGTACGGCCGTCTTTTGCCTCGCTGGATGACCAGAAGCGCGTCACTACGCCAGCCGATGCCATCACCGCCGGCGCTGATTACCTGGTGATCGGCCGGCCGATCTCGGCTGCCGCTGATCCGGTGGCCGCGGCCGACCTGATCCTGGCGGAAATCGGCGGGGCGTTGCAGGGCCGTCGATGAGCGATGTCGTTTACGGGGTAAACCCGGTTCGGGAGGCCCTGGCCGGCGATCAGCGCAAGCCGCTGGAGCTCTTTGTCGCCCGCGACGGCCGCTCTGCGCGCATCGACGAGGTGGTGCAGGAGGCAGCCCGCCGGGAGGTGCCGGTGCGGACGCGTGAGCGCAAGGATCTCGACCGGCTGGCCGGGCATGGCCACCACCAGGGGCTGGTGCTGCGGGTGGAGCCCTTTGCCTATGCCGAGTTCGAAGACCTGCTGCAGCGCTGGCGGGATTCGGCTGCGGGCGGGTTTTTTCTGGTGCTCGACGGCTTGACGGATCCGCATAACGTCGGTGCCGTGCTGCGCAGCGCCGAGGCAGCCGGCTGTCATGGCGTGATCACCGCCAAGGATCGGGCCTGTCCCATCACCCCGGTGGTCGATCGGGCCGCGGCCGGTGCCCTGGCTCATCTCCCCCTCTGCCAGGTCACCAATATTTCCCGCACCCTTGAGCAATTAAAAGAAGAGGGCTGCTGGATTTTCGGGTTGGCCGGCGAAGAGGGCGCCACCCCCCTGTTTCAGGCGGATCTTTCCGGCAACCTGGCCCTGGTGGTCGGCAGCGAGGGAAGCGGTCTGCGGCCGAACGTGCGCAACCATTGCGATGTTCTGCTGGGGATTCCGATGCAGGGGGCGGTTTCATCGCTCAACGCATCGGTGGCGGCGGCCATCGCCCTGTTCGAAGTGGTGCGCCAGCGCCATATTGGCGGGTCGACGAAGTAATCGGACGTTGCCGGGGGGGGCGCATTTTTTGATGCGTAACAAGAAAAAGCGATATTAAGTGGTTGACAAGCTCCGGCAAATCGACTATAAATCCTGCTTCGTTGCCAGGGCTGAAAAAAGGTGAAAAAAGAACTTGCTTTTTGCCTTCCGTTGTTGTAAAAACGCTCCCCTGTGCTGGCGTAGCTCAATAGGTAGAGCAGCTGACTTGTAATCAGCAGGTTGCGGGTTCAATTCCTGTCGCCAGCTCCATTGAGCTGCAGGGTATCTGCCCTGAACATACAAACAGAAGTTTCCCCTGGAGGGGTTCCCGAGCGGCCAAAGGGAGCAGACTGTAAATCTGCCGTCGTAGACTTCGGAGGTTCGAATCCTCCCCTCTCCACCATTTAGAAACTTGCCGGGTCGATCCCCGGATGGCGGAATCCCAGGAGGCTTTGCCGAATGTACTGGAGCCGACGCCGACGGTGAGCCCAAAGAGCTGAAAATAGAAGGTTGGATTTTTGGCGGGAGTAGCTCAGTTGGCTAGAGC
>NZ_JBFHGD010000173.1:0-7233 GCF_041583255.1 Trichloromonas sp.
CGGTACTGGTTGTCGGTAAAGAGCTCCTGCGCCTGGGCCGGCACCTTGGCGAAGATTTTCGTGTAGCCCCGGGTGAGGGCGAGGCTGTCGAGGTGCGGCAGGATCTCGGGCAAATCGCCCATGGAGAGGCTCATCAGGTAGGCCCGGTTGCTGTGCTTGCCGTGCTGGATCGATGAATTGCCGAAGGCTTCTACGCGATCAGTCATTGTTTCTGCGCTCCATTCGCTCGTTGTTTTCGGGCGTCAGGGAAATCGTTTCGTTTTTGTCCGAGAGCAGCATCTCGATGCCGGTGGCGAGGCATTCCTCGGCGTCTTCGAGCTTGAGCTGCAGCCGGCAGTCGGCGCAGTTGCGGTCGCAGAAGGTCGTTTTGTAACTCTCCGGTTCCTGGTAGGTGGTGATGACCCCCTCGTAGTTGCGCAGGACCACCTTGTTGGTCGACAGGGAAATCAGGTAGTTGGGGGTCAGCGGAATCTTGCCGCCGCCGCCGGGAGCATCGATGACGTAGGTGGGGACGGAGAAGCCGCTGGTGTGCCCGATCAGGCTCTCCATGATCTCGATCCCCTTGCCGACCGGGGTGCGGAAATGGGTCAGCCCTTCGGAGAGGTCGCACTGGTACAGGTAGTAGGGGCGCACCCGGTTTTCCACCAGCTTGTGAATCAGCGATTTGATAATGCGCGGACAGTCGTTGACCCCGGCCAGCAGCACCGTCTGGTTGCCCAGTGGGATGCCGGCGTCGGCCATTTTGCGCAGCGCCTGCTTCGACGAGGTGGTGATCTCCCGCGGGTGGTTGAAGTGGGTGTTGACCCAGAGCGGATGGTGTTTCTTCAGCATCGCCACCAGCTCGTCGGTGATCCGGTACGGAAGCACCACCGGCATGCGGGTGCCGATGCGGATCACCTGCACATGGGGGATCCGGCGCAGTTCGGTGAGAATCCAGTCGAGGTAGTCGTCGCTGAGCATCAGGGGATCGCCGCCCGAAAGGAGCACGTCGCGCACCTCCGGCGTCTGCCGGATGTACTCCAGCCCCAGGCGGACCGCCTCCTTGCCCGGAATGGAGTCGACGTCGCCGACCTTGCGCTTGCGGGTGCAGTGGCGGCAGTACATGGAGCAGACGTTGCTGACCTGGAACAGCACCCGGTCCGGGTAGCGGTGGGTGATCACCCCCGGCACCGGGCTGTCCTTGTCCTCGGCCAGCGGGTCGGCCATGTCGCGGCGGTCGATGACCAGCTCCTCGGGGGAGGGAAAGGCCTGGCGGAAGACCGGGCCGCTCTGCCAGTTCTCGGTGTCGATCAGCGACAGGTAATAGGGGGTGATGGAGAGCGGGAACTTCTCGAGGGTCTGCTCGAGCTTGCTTCGCTCATCCGGCGAAAATTGGATCCCCAGCAGCAGCTCGACGGTGTCGATGTCCTGGATCGAATGCTTGAGCTGCCACTTCCAGTCCTTCCATTGCGACAAGGGGACGTTTTCGGGGGAAATTTTATCGGCGAGTTCCTGTTGATTGGCGCTGTATATCGGCAAGGTAAGACTCCTTTGTGCTACCTGTGGCTAAAAAACGTTTGTTCCACGATTATGGTCTGCCCCTCCGGCGTTTCTCCCGTAACGGCATTACCCGTAAACGCAAAGACGCGCAGACTCCTGGCGGCCACTCGATGTTGGCCGTCGGAGCGGAACCTGCAGAGCCCGGAAGGGATGTGCGGCTTAGAAACCGGGTGGAGGCTGGAAGCGGGAGCGGACTTGGAGGACTTCGGGGCGTTTGGTATTCAGGGGGGTGTTCGGCGGTACGGAACCCGTATCAGCTTCAGACAGGGGAGGAATATAAAAGCTGCTTTTTTTACTGTGGGAATTCATAGCTCTCTTTTCGTTGAATTGCGGCTCTTCCCGAAGGAAGCCGTCGGAAATCGTTCTCCGTTGATTCTCGAAAGTGATCCACGAAGATAACACACTCGAAAATGCATGTCAAAAAACCGACTCGCAAAGGGCGGCTGGCTGATGCGGATGCCAAGCCCCGTAGGTATTGCAGGTGCCTGTAATGTTTGATAAACAGCAATGTTTTGTAGCTGGCGGAAATGGTTGTATTTTTTTCGAAACGCTGCGTTGCGGGGGCGCATGCCTGGGGGGTGGGGGCGGCGGTGATTTTCGGGGACTGAAGGGGCGGCGCGAGACCGATGCCGGTCCGAAGGCGAACCGGGAAAGACCCGCGCCTGGTCGGCGAGCGGATCCTTCCCGGGGGAAAGGCTTGGATGAGGCGGATCGAAACGACAGGCGCTTCGTTCTTCTGGCGACGCCGTCAGTCTATCGCGAGCACATCGACAGAAACCTTCAACTTGTGCTCTCCGCCGCCGAACGCCACCCCTTTTAACGGGGTCACATCGGCAAAGTCGCGGCCCCAGGCGACGGTGATGTGCTGTTCCTGGGGGGTCTGGTTGTTGGTCGGGTCGAAGTCGAGCCAGCCGGTTCCCGGTTGGTAGACCGAAAACCAGGCGTGCGAGGCGTCGGCGCCGACCAGCCGCTCGGTACCGGGGGGCGGCATGGTCTCGATGTAGCCGCTCACGTAGCGCGCCGCCAGCCCCTGGGAGCGCAGGCAGCCGATCGCCAGGTGGGCAAAATCCTGGCAGACCCCGCGGCGGTGGGCCAGGACCTCTTTCAACGGGGTCGCGATGGTGGAGAACTCGGGGTCGTACTTGAACTCATGGTAGATTCGCTGCATCAGGTCGTGCACCGCTTCGACCAGCGGCTTTCCGGCAGGAAAAGAGGGCCGGGCGTAGTCGGCCAGCAGGTCGTCGACACTGACGGTCGGCGAATCGAGGATGAACTGGGAGGCCTCAATGACCTCGACGGAGCGGTCGCTGCGCAGGCGATCCCGGACGCTCTCCCAGGAGAGGCTCCAGGCATTGTCAAGCAGGGGCGACTTTTCGACTTCGATCTCGCTGGTCGCCGTCACGATCATCCGGTCGTGGGGGTGCCGGATGGAGAAATAGTCCGTCCGGTTGCCGAAATAATCGATCCGTTCATAGTGGTCATTGGGCAGCGGGTCGACCTGCAGCTCGCACGAGAGAACCCGCTGGTGCGGCAGCTCGCGCGGCAGCAGGCGGGCCTCGTTGTAGCAGAGCCCGACCAGCGCTTCGTAGATGAACTCGGTGATGTGGGTCACGCGGTATTTCATACGTCCTCATCCTGCTGTTGCGGCGACAGCTGCTGAGGCGGCTGCGAATGGCTGAAATAGGTGCTGGTAATCACGTCGGAGAGCCGCCAGAGGCTCTCGGTCTGCCCGGCCAGCAGCTCATCCAGGGCCTTGCAGTAGCCGTCCTCCTCCACGATCTTCGACAGCTCCGCGGCATCGGCCAGGCGCAGCCTGGTGTAGGCTTCGAGAACGCAGCGTTCGTCCTCGCCGAGCCGCGGTGAAGTGCGGTCTCTCGGCAGGTCGGCGATGTGCTGCTGCAGGCATTCGAGTTGATAGGCCAGCGACCTGGGGTGGTTCCGGTCCATCAGGATCAGCTCGAGAACGGTCGGCAGGTGCATGTACGAGCGGTAGCGGCGGCGGAAGGTATTCAGGCTGTCGCAGATGATCAGCACCCTCTCCATCAGCTGGCGCTGCACGGACCCATCCATGTGGGGAACCAGGGTGGCCCGCAGCAGGGAAATCAGGCCCAGCGCCCGCTCCAGTCGCCGGCCGATGTCGAGCAGCAGCCAGCCCGCTTCGCGGGTCATGCTCTCGGCGTTGAGGCCGCTGAAAGCGACCAGCTGCATGACCAGGTGATCGAGGCGGTCCTCGGTCCGGTAGTTCCCCGGCCCCGGCGATTCTTCTTCGTCGGCCCAGTCCTGCTGGATCGCGTCGATTACCCGCCAGATCTCGGCCGGCCAGTGATCCCTGACCGTCAGCGCCACCTGGCCGAAGGACTGCAGGATGGAGGCCAGGCTGCCGGCCCGGTCGGCATTCTGCAGCAGCGAATGGAGCTCGGGCCGGGGTTTGCGCAGGAGTTCTTCGGCTCCTTCGTCGACGAAACCGGGATAGGTTCCGGTCACGTGGGTCAGGGCGCGCAGCAGGCTGTGCAGGTAGGGCTTCGGGATTTCGCCGTTGGCATCGCGCTGCTCTCGCCTGAGCAGATAGATGGCGCGCAGCAGGCGGGCGGTTCCTTCGGCCCGTTCCACGTAGCGGCCGGCCCAGAAGAGGCTGTCGGCGGCCCGGCTCGGCAGCGGTTCGGCGCGCAGCGGCAGGACCTGGTCGAGCTGCGGCTGTCGCCAGAGGCTGACATACCGCACCGGATCTTTCGAAAGCACCCAGGCGTCCTTGCTCAACCCCCCGGATTTGTTTGAAACAACCAGTTCCCCTGCTTGCGCGGCGATGCGCGTCAAGCCGCCGGGCATGGCGATATAGCCCGTATCACCGGCGACCAGAAAAGAGCGAAGGATCGTGTGGCGCGGTTCGACCCAGCCGTCGACCAGCGATGGCGCCGTCGAGAAGCTGACCATCTCCTGGCCGATGTAGAGATGCGGCTTGTGCAGGATGCGCTCGCGCAGCTCGGACTGCTCGGCGGCCGTGAGCTCGGCGCCGAAGATCGCGCGATAGCCCCGGGTACGGTGGATCGACTTGATGACCAGGTGGTCGAGGTTTTCCAGCACGAAGTTGCGCTCGCTCTCTTGCCCGCACCACCAGGTGGCCACCGAGGGGAGTTTGAGATCCTCGCCGAAAAAATGCCGGGCGATGTTCGGCATGAAGGCCATCAGCCCGGGGTTCTCAAGGACACCGCTGCCGATCGGGTTGGCGATCGCCACATGGCCGAGACGGGCCGCCTGCAGCAGGCCGGTGACCCCGAGCCGCGAATCCTCGCGCAGTTCCAGGGGGTCGCAGTAGGCGTCGTCCAGCCGCCGCAGGATGACATCGACCTGGTGCAGCCCTTCGAGGGATTTCAGCCAGACCCGCCCGTCGCGGACGCTCAGGTCGTCTCCCTGGACCAGGGTATAACCGAGATAATTCGCCAGGTAGGCATGTTCGAAATAGGTTGAGCTGTACGGCCCGGGCGTCAGCACCACGATCCGCGGATCTTCCCGGTTCTGCGGCGCGAGGCGGGCGAGCCGGTCGCGCAGGGGCTGAAAAAAGCCGGCCAGGCGTTTGACGTGGCACTCCCGGAAGAGCGCCGGCGCGACACGGGTCATGACCATGCGGTTTTCCAGCGCATAGCCGGCCCCGGAAGGAGCCTGCGCCCGGTCATCGATCACCCACATGCGGCCGTCGGGACCGCGGGCGAGGTTGGAGGAGCACATGATCAGGGGGCGTTTGCCGGGGAAGGTCATCCCCACACAGGAGCGCTGGAAGCCGAAGTGGCTGAAAATCAGTTCCGGCGGCACAATGCCCTCTTTGAGCAGCGTCTGGGGACCGTAGAGGTCGGTCATGACCAGGTTGAGCAATTCAGCGCGCTGGACCAGACCGGCTTCGATTACCGCCCACTCTTCACCGCTGATAAAGAGCGGGATCGGATCGAACTGCCAGGGCCTGGCGGCCCCGCGCAAGCCGTCATGCATATTGAAGGTGACGCCGCTCTCGCGCAGCAGGCGCTGTGCCTCGAGGCGACGGCGTTCCAGCCCTTCTCTGCCGAGTTGGTCGAGATCCCGCATGAGGGGCTGCCAGTGAGGGAGCAGGTGTCCCTCACTGGCAACCATTTCGTCATAAGTTCCGAGCTGGGTTGCGTAAGACTGGCTGATCGACCCGGGGGGCGAGTTTTCAGGTTGCGGCACGGCTTGATCCTTGATTCGTCATCCTGTAATGGGTTTTCTGCTGCGCGATTATATTCCAGGAAGCCGGCGCAAATCTACTGTATAGGGAAATTCTTCGTTCGGTTCTTCGGCCGGCGGACTCATCGGCCGCAGCGGCCCGGCATCGGGGGTGAAGGTGCCGAGTCCGACGAAGGTGGGGGGGGCTGTCTGCACCGCCCCCGGTTCGGCGCCCAGATCCCAGAAGCGGGTGATGCGGCGGGATTCGGCCTCAAGGGCATTGACCGGGAAGACGTCGTAGCCGCGGCCGCCCGGATGGGAGACATGGTAGGTGCAGCCACCGATGGTCTGGCCGTTCCAGGTGTCGATCACGTTGAAGACCAGCGGCGAATGGGGCTTGATGGTCGGGTGCAGGGCCGAAGGGGGCTGCCAGGCCCGGTAGCGGACCCCGACCACGAACTCCCCCTTGCGCCCGGTGCTGCGCAGGGCCAGGCGGCGGCCGTTGCAGACCACCGCATGGCGCGGCTCGGTCAGGCCGCTGATGCGCAGCTGCAGCCGTTCCACCGAGGAGTCGACAAAGCGGGCGGTCCCCTGGCTCCCCATCTCTTCGCCAAGGACATGCCAGGGCTCGATGGCGAAGCGCAGTTCGAGTTCCATGGCGTCGATGTTCACCGTCCCGAAGTGCGGGAAGCGGAACTCGAGGAACGGTTCGAACCAGGCCAGCTCGAAGGGGTAGCCGGCCCGGTTGAGGTCGCTGACCACCTCGCGCATGTCTTCGCGGACGAAGTGGGGCAGCAAAAAGCGGTCATGCAGTTCGGTCCCCCAGCGTACCAGGTCGTGCTCGTAGGGCTTCTCCCAGAACCAGGCGATCAGGGAACGCAGCAGCAGGTTCTGCACCAGGCTCATGCGGGCATGGGGCGGCATCTCGAAGGCCCGCAGTTCGACCAGCCCGAGCCGCCCCGAGGGGCTGTCGGGAGAGTAGAGCTTGTCGATGCAGAACTCGGCGCGGTGGGTGTTGCCGGTCATGTCGATGAGCAGGTTGCGCATCAGGCGATCGACCAGCCAGGGGGCCGGAACCTCCCCTTTGGGCATCTGCTGAAAGGCGATCTCCAGTTCGTAAAGAGCGTCGTTGCGGGCTTCATCGACCCGCGGCGCCTGGCTGGTCGGACCAACGAACATCCCGGAAAAGAGATAAGATAGCCCCGGGTGGTGCTGCCAGTAGGTGACCAGGCTGCGCAGCAGATCGGGACGGCGCAATGCCGGGCTGTCGGCCGGGGTGGCGGCGCCGATGGTGATGTGGTTGCCGCCGCCGGTGCCGGTGTGACGGCCGTCGAGCATGAATTTTTCGGTGCCGAGGCGGCTCTGGCGGGCCTCTTCATAAAGGATGGTGGTGTTGTTCACCAGCTCGCGCCAACTGGCGGCCGGATGGATGTTAACCTCGATGACCCCCGGGTCAGGGGTGACCAGCAGCCGCTCCAGGCGGCTGTCGCGCGGCGGTTCGTAGCCTTCGAGAACCACCGGCAG
>NZ_JBFHGD010000174.1:0-7222 GCF_041583255.1 Trichloromonas sp.
CTGCCGGAAGGAGTCCAGGTCGCCTTCGGAGTTGACTTTCCCCTGGTCCATGTCAAACTCAGAGCCTCCGGGGATACCGCTGGAGCGCGCCTGAAGCAGGCCGAACAACTGGCCCGGCAGTCTTTGGGGGATTTCGTCATAACCACCGGCAGCGACTCGCTGGCCGCAACCGTGGCCCGCCTGCTCACCGAAAGCGGACAGACCCTGGCGCTGGCCGAATCCTGCACGGGCGGACTGATCGCCAAACTGCTCACCGATGTGCCGGGGGCCTCGGCTTTTCTCGAGCGGGGCGCGGTCACCTACGCCAACAGCGCCAAACGCGACTGGCTCCAGGTCGCCGAGCCGCTACTCGAAGAACACGGCGCCGTCAGCGCCGAGTGTGCCCTCGCCATGGCCCGGGGAATCCGCCGGGCGGCCGGCACCGGGCTGGGTCTGGCGGTGACCGGCATCGCCGGACCGGATGGCGGCACCCCGGCCAAACCGGTTGGGACCGTATTCATCGCCCTGGCCGCGGAGTCGACGGAACGCGTGAAAGGATACCGCTTCCCCGGGGATCGCGACAGCGTCCGCCAGCTGACCGCCTGCATGGGCCTCGACTGGCTCCGACGGCATCTGGCCGCCACGCCGCGATAAGCAAAACGAACCCGGGCGAAACGCTGGAGAAGTTAAACCCAGGGCTGATTTAAACGCAGCGGCGCTGGGTAAAAGCACAAGCAAAGCAGCCTCCTTACGACACTACGGCTTTGTCTTGATATCTTCGGGAAATAACCTCGAAGATGTAACGCCACAGAGTAAAACCGCATGCCGATACCGAATGCCGGCACCCCTTCCCGCGCCTGGGCCGGAGTCTCTGTCGACAGCCTTTTTCTGACGAGGCCGACGATGCTGAACAAGGCTTGGATCACTTCCAGAAACGTGCTCATGACAGTAGCTGGCCTGGCGATTCTCCTGCTGGCCCTGCCGCCATTGACCCAACTCCTTCCGAACACCGGCAAATCGGGATTTTTCCTGGTTTTTCTGACCGGACTGGTCCTGCTTTCGCCCGGCATTTTTCTCGCTCGCCGCAACGGCCTGCTGTGCTGGGAACAGCTTCAGCAGCAGAACGAGATCGCCCGCCTGCAAGAGGCCGCACAGCAGGCCGAACGCCGCTTCCGACAATTGCTGGACCATGCCGGCGACGCCATCTTCTTCATCCACCCCGAGACCGGCGCCCTGCTCGAGGTTAACCGGGTCGCCGAACAGCTGCTTGGCTACCCGGCCGACGACATCCGGCGACTCCCCCTTTCCAACCTGTTTCCCGGTCAGCAGCGCCGCAGATACCTGCGGCTGGTGAAAACGGTCCTGCGCGACGGTTACGGCGAAGAGCCCGACCTGCTGATCCGCCGCGGCGACGGGCAGACTTTCCACGGGGCGGTGCATGCCCGCCTCGGCGACCTGGGCGACACCCGGGTCGTGCACGGGGTCCTGCGGGACGTGACCGAAATGAAGAGAATCGAAAAAGAGCTCAGGCACAAAAACCGCGACCTGGCCCTGGTCAACGACATCGCCCATCAGGCGGCAGCCAGCCGCGATCTCAACAAAATGCTCGGAACGATCCTGCGCGAGGTGGTCGGCAACTTCAATGCGGCCGGCGGCGGGGTCTACCTGCTGCGGCACCAGGGGACCGATCTGCACCTGCTGGTGCACCAGGGGATCGAAGCTGAGATGTTGGCCGACCTGCAGCGGCTCCCCGTGGGCAAGGGGCTGGTCGGCCGGGTCGCCGCCGACGGCAAGCCGCGCTCGTCAACGAATCTGCCGGAAGACGCTCGCGTCTGGTCTCCGGCGGCCCGCAACATCGGCTGGCGGGGATTCCTGGCCATCCCGCTGGAATCCGACCGGCGCACGGTGGGGGTCCTGTTTTTTTTCACCCGCACGCCCCGGCTCTTTTCCCGAGACGAGGTCAACCTGCTGCTCTCCATCGGCAAGCAGGTGGGCACCGCCGTTGACAGCGTCGAGCTGTTCGATGCCCTGCAGTGGCAGTACCGCCTCACCGAGGCCAGCAACCGCGAACTGGAACAATCGCGGCAGCAGCTGCACTCAAGCCTCGCCCGGATGGAACAGGCCAACCGGATTCTCGAGCAGACGGAACGGATGAAAAATAATTTTTTAACCCTGGCCTCCCATGAACTGCGCACCCCGCTCACCTACGTCCTCTCCGGCACCGAACTGCTCGGCACCGCCTTGCAGGGACGCCTGAACAATGAAGAAAGCCGGACACTGCAGGCGATTCACCAAGGGGGGCGGCGACTGCATGAAATCGTGCAGGATCTCCTCGACATCGCCCGGATTGAATCAAACACCTGCCCGCTGGACCGCAACAAGGTTCACCTGTCGTCCCTGATCGCCGAAATCGGCCAGGAATTTCATCCCATATTCAGCCAGCGGGCGCTGACCTTCCGGGTCGCCGAGCTCCAGACCAGCGAACTCTACGGAGACGGTCGACAGCTCAGGAAAACGCTGCAGCGCCTGTTGGAGAATGCGGTCAAGTTCACCCCGGAGGGGGGCCAGATCGAGATTGCCGCCTGCATCCGCAAGGGTGACGACATCCGGCGTGAGGAAATCCGCCTGAAACCTTTTTCGACCCTGTTTTTCAGCCAACCGCCGCCGGCGCGACTGCTGCAGATCAGCGTCAGCGACAGCGGCGTCGGCATTGATCCCACGGAACAGGTCCGGATTTTCGACAAGTTTTATGAAATAGGCCCTCCGGACCATCATTTCACCTCGAAAACCCGCTTTGGCGGAAAGGGGGTCGGACTCGGCCTTTCGCTGGTCAAGGGGGTCATCGAAGCCCACGGCGGCATGACCTGGGTCGAGAGCCCCGGAACCGTTCAAACCGGAAAGGGGAGCGCCTTTCACCTGCTGCTGCCGCTGCCCGAACTCCCCGGGGAGGAAGACGATGACCAGCGTGCGGGCCTTTCTGGCCATCCCTCTGACCACTGAGGTCATCGATGAGGCTGGCCGCCTTCAGCAGACCCTGTCCCGCAGGCTGCCCGATATCCGCTGGGTCAAGCCAGCCAGCATGCACCTTACCCTCAAGTTTTTCGCGGCGATTCCCGAAGAAACTCTTGAAAAAATAGGCCAAATCATGCTATCGGTAGGTGGTTTGTTGCCGCCTTTTCCCATCAGCATCTCGGGATTGGGAACCTTTCCGGCCCCATCCCGGGCACGGGTTTTCTGGCTCGGGGTTCAGGGGGGGTCGTCTCTGAACAGGATCCATGGGATTTTTGACGAAAAGCTAGAGCAAATCGGCATTCCGCGCGAAGGCCGTCCCTTCACCCCGCACCTGACCCTGGGACGCCGACGACAGGGAATCTCCATCCCCCTGGCCGTTCTGCAACAGTACCAAACGATCGAGTGCGGCCGATTTCAGGCCGACCGGGTGATTCTCTACCAGAGTCGCCTCAAGCCGGCCGGAGCCGTCCACATCCCAATACGCACCGTGTTTCTCACTGGACCAGTCCCTGAGCGCGGTCAGCTTGGCAATTGAACACCACAACCTTTTCGGGAGGATTTACATGGCGGAGAGCAACCGCGACCGGGCCATCGACCTGGCCATCAGCCAGATAGAAAAACAGTTCGGCAAGGGGAGCATCATGCGGCTAGGCAAAGACGCCGCCCTGCCTGGAGTCAAAGCCATTTCCACCGGCGCCCTCAGCCTTGACATCGCCCTGGGCGTTGGCGGAGTCCCCCGGGGACGAATCATCGAAATTTTCGGGCCGGAGTCATCGGGCAAAACCACCCTGGCGTTGCATATCGCCGCCGAAGCCCAGAAAGTCGGCGGCATGGCCGCTTTCGTCGACGCCGAGCACGCCCTTGACATCGGCTACGCCCGTAAGCTTGGGGTCAACACCGACGATCTGCTGGTTTCCCAACCCGATACCGGCGAGCAGGCCCTTGAGATCACCGAAACCCTGGTCCGCAGCGGCGCCATCGACGTCCTGGTGGTCGACTCGGTGGCCGCCCTGGTCCCCCGCGCCGAAATCGAAGGCGAAATGGGCGATTCGCACATGGGCCTGCAGGCCCGCCTGATGTCGCAAGCGCTACGCAAGTTGACCGCCACCATCAGCAAATCAAACTGCTGCGTGATTTTCATCAACCAGATCCGCATGAAAATCGGCGTCATGTTCGGCAACCCGGAAACGACCACCGGCGGCAACGCCCTCAAATTCTACGCCTCGGTGCGCATGGACATCCGCCGCATCGCCTCGCTCAAGAGCGGACAGGACGTCATCGGCAACCGCACCCGGGTCAAGGTGGTCAAGAACAAGGTCGCCCCGCCCTTCAAGGAAGCCGAGTTCGACATCATGTACAACCAGGGCGTTTCCCGGGAAGGCGACATCGTCGACCTCGGCGCCGACAGCAACATCATCGACAAGAGCGGCGCCTGGTTTTCCTACGGCAGCGAACGGATCGGCCAGGGTCGGGAGAACGCCAAGCAGTTTCTCCGCGATCATCCCGACATGGCTCGGGAAATCGAGCAGAAAATCCTCTCCCATTACGGTCTGACAACGGCCGAGGCGGCCACCGAAGGAGCATAGGGTATGGAACTGAATGAAATTCTCGGCGTTGCCTTAAAGGCCCGCGCCTCGGATATCCATCTCAAGGCGGGCCTGCCGCCGACCTACCGCATCGACGGCAGCCTGCGCCCGCACCCCAAGGCCGCCCGCTTGGCGCCCGAAGAGCTTCGGAAGATGGCCTTCTCCATCATGAACGACCGCCAGCGCCAGAAATTCGAAGACGTGCACGAGGTCGACCTGGCCTACGGCGTTCCCGGGCTCGGACGCTTCCGCGTCAACGTCTTTTCCCAGCGCGGCTCGATCTCCATGGTACTGCGCTTCATCCCCTTTGAAATCAAATCACTGGACGAGCTGACCCTGCCGGCGGTCCTGAAAAAAATCGCCGCCGAACAGCGCGGCCTGGTTCTGGTCACCGGTGCCACCGGTTCGGGCAAATCGACCACCCTGGCCGCGATCATCGACTACATCAATAACAACAGCACCGCCCACATCGTCACCATCGAAGACCCCATCGAGTACCTGCACAAGGACAAGAGCTGCATCATCAACCAACGCGAAGTCGGCTTCGACACCGAGGGATTCGACATCGCCCTGAAAAGTGCCCTGCGCCAGGACCCCGACGTCATTCTGGTCGGCGAGATGCGCGACTACGAGACCATCGAGACCGCCCTGACCGCGGCCGAGACCGGCCACCTGGTGCTGTCGACCCTGCACACCATCGACGCCACCGAGACCATCAACCGCATCATCTCGGTCTTCCCCCCGTTCCAGCAGCGCCAAGTCCGGCTGCAACTGGCCGGGGTCATCAAGGGGATCATCTCCCAGCGGCTGGTTCCCCGCGCCGACGGCAAGGGCCGGGTGCCGGCCATTGAGGTCATGGTCTCGACCGCCCGCACCCGCGAGATGATCGACGACAAGGAAAAGACCAAGATGCTGCGGGAGGCCATCCAGCAGGGCTTCGTCTCCTACGGCATGCAGACCTTCGACCAGTCGCTTATGGGACTGCTTAAAAAGGGACTCATCACTTTCGACGAGGCGCTGCGCCAGTGTTCCAACCCCGACGACTTCAAGCTCAAGTTCTCGGGTATTTCCTCGACCTCGGATTTAAGCTGGGACGATTTCGGCAAAGACGAAGAGTCCGCCAAGAGCGAAGAAGAAGACATCAAGATTGACCGCCGATAGCCCCCTGGCGGCCGCCTTGAGGCTGCTCACCCTGCGCGATCGCAGCGAACAGGACCTGGCCGGGCGACTGCGCCGCAAAGGGCATGATGAAGCGGCCATTGCCGCGACCCTGCAGCGGTGCCGGGAGTTCGGCTACCTAGATGACAGCCGGTTCGCCCGGCAGCGGGCGAAGGGCCTGCTGGCCAGCGGCCGCGCCGTCGGCAGCCGACTGCTGACCGAACTCAAGCAGCAGGGGATCGACGAACAAACGGCGCGTGAAGCCGCCGCCGAGGCCAGCGCCGAGATCGATCCGGACCAGCTGCTGACCGAGCTGCTGCAAAAGCGTTTTGCCGACTTCCGTTACGCCGAGGCCGATGAGCGGCAGCGCCGGCGGGTCATTCAATATTTCATGCGCCGCGGGTTCTCACTGTCCCGGGTTCTGGCAATTTTAAAAGAAGAGAGGTAACCAGTCACACCATGATTTCCGGCAAAGAACTCCGTTCCCGCTTCCTGAACTACTTCGCCCAGCGCGGCCACACCCTGGTCGCCTCCTCGCCGCTGGTCCCCCACAACGACCCGACCCTGCTCTTCACCAACGCCGGGATGAACCAGTTCAAGGACTGCTTCCTGGGCAACGAAAAACGCGAGTACGTGCGGGCCGCGTCGTCGCAGAAATGCGTCCGCGCCGGCGGCAAGCACAACGACCTGGAAAACGTCGGCCGCACCGCCCGCCACCACACCTTTTTCGAGATGCTCGGCAACTTCTCCTTCGGCGATTATTTCAAGAAAGAGGCGATCGCCTTCGCTTGGGAATTTCTCACCGTCGATCTCAAGCTCGACAAGAACCACCTCTACGTCACCGTCTATACCGACGACGACGAAGCGGCCGACATCTGGCATGAGCAGGAAGGGGTTCCCCGCGAGCGAATTTACCGGTTCGGAGAAAAGGACAATTTCTGGTCGATGGGCGACACCGGCCCCTGCGGCCCCTGCACCGAGATCTTCTGGGACAACGGCCCCGGAGTCGGCTGCGGCAAGCCTGACTGCGCGGTCGGCTGCGACTGCGACCGCTACATGGAGATCTGGAACAACGTCTTCATGCAGTTCAACCGCAGCGCCGACGGCACCCTGGCCCCGCTGCCGAAGCCGGCGGTCGACACCGGCATGGGCCTGGAGCGAATCTGCACGGTCATGCAGGGGGTCAAGTCCAACTACGACACCGACCTGCTGCGCAGCATCATCGGCTACATCGAACAGCTCTCGGGCAAGCGCTACGGAGACAACAACGAGCACGACGTGTCGATGCGGGTCATCGCCGACCACAGCCGGGCGACTGCCTTCCTCATCGCCGACGGCGTCCTCCCCGCCAATGAAGGGCGCGGCTACGTGCTGCGCCGGATCATGCGCCGGGCCATGCGCCATGCCAAGATGCTCGGCTGCGAGGAGCCGCTCCTGTTCCAAAGCGCCGTCTTCGTGCTCGAGTCGATGGCCGACGCCTACCCGGA
>NZ_JBFHGD010000175.1:0-7135 GCF_041583255.1 Trichloromonas sp.
CAAGGGGGGCGCTTTTGCCCGCTCGGACCGGCGCAGCGACGTGTTGTCACTGGGCGGTGTCTATGTGGCGGGCGACAAGTTCGATTCGCAGGTCATGTGGGATAAGGTGGCGCAGCATTTCGGGCGGTATGCCCGCTACAAACCGATGGGCAGGGAGGAGTGGAGCAGCATCCCTGTCAGCATCGTTGCCACGCTCTGCCAGTGGCATCGCATCCCGCTGCTGCGGGCCCGCAAGACCAGGGAGATGATCCGCGTGATCAAGCGCAGCACCGATGACCCGGCGGGCATCGAGCATCTGGAAAACATCATCGAGGATAATTTCGGGTTTGCCCTGTTTCAGTCCATCGAAAGGGCCAAGTGCGAGCTTTCGGAACGCGAGCTGGCCACGATCCGCTTCACTGAATGTGATCTGAGTATCAGCGAGGGGATTGAAAAGGGCGAATTCGAGACGATCAATGCGGAGAATTTTCGCAAGATTGAGACCTGCATCGACGAGGTTGTGGCCCAGTCCGGCTTGACCCCGGCGCAGATTGATACCGTCTCTCTAACCGGGGGCACCTCAAAGATCCCCCATATCCAGAAGCTGTTCGCCGAGCGCTTCGGTCGCGACAAGGCGGAAAGCCGTGACGCTTTCACCAGCGTCGTTCACGGTTTGGGTTCGAGCGTTCCCCTGTTTGCTTGAGCCGGGCTTCCCTGTGGCAGGCCAGGCCTCGCCCGGCCTGCCTCTCAAGCCTCATTCGTGTCCGCACCCCTGGCCATGTCCCTGGCCGCTGCCATGTCCGCCGCAGGTCTGCTCCGGGGTTACCACGGACAGTTCATTTAACGCCAGGGCGGCAAGGTTCTCGGCGACCGAGTCGGCCATCGCGCGGTAGACCGTGAAACCGAGCTGATTGAGACGACTCAGGGCGCCTCCACCAACGCCGCCGACGACAATGCCGTCGACGCTTTGCCCACCGAGGGCTTTCAGGGGACTGCAGGCGCCGTGACTGTGCTGCCTGTCCCCATTGTCAATTTCTTCGATCCCGCCGGTCTCGGTATCGACGATAATGAATGAGGGAGCCGAACCGAAATGGCCGAAGACCGAGCTTTCCAAGCCTTCATTGCTTTCTACCGGGAAACATATTTTCATCGGGTGCCTCCTGTTGGGTTATGTGTAAATGCACGCTAAGCTCCGGGCTGTTAGAAGTCAATACGTTTCCTTTTCTTCCGGCACCCTGAAAAACCTGGGAAGCAGGCATGCCGATTGTGATAGTTCTGGCGATCATCGCCCGGTGAGTGGTATCTTGTGAAAAAAATAATCTCTTATCTTCTTAAGGAGTGCTAGACATGAAAAAGACGACCAAATTTATTGCCGGCCTGGTGTTGCTCGCTCTTCTTGGCGGTTGCGCCGCTGGCGGCGGCTTTGATATCGACAAAGCCTTGGGGGTCGGCGGCGGCGTGCTGCAGGCATCGGTGTTGTCGGAAGACAGCGTTAAGCAGGCGGCGACACTGGCTGCGGTCGAGATGGACGGGCAAACCAAGGTGGCCGATGCGAATGATCCCTACTCGGTGCGGCTGCGTCGTTTGACACAGGGCCTGGAAACATATGACGGCTTGAATCTGAACTTCAAAGTGTATCTGAACCCGGAGGTTAATGCCTTTGCCATGGCGGACGGGACGGTACGTGTCTATTCCGGGCTTTTCGATGTCATGCCGGACGACCAGGTTTTTGCGGTCATTGCTCATGAAGTGGGGCATGTCAAGCTGAAGCACAGCTATAATCAGATGCGCGAGCAGATCCTGTCGGATACGGCATTTCAAGCCGCGGCTTCTGTGGGCGGGACGATTGGCTCTTTGACTTCCTCCCAGTTGGGGCAACTCGGTAAAGCGGCGATTGATGCACATTTTTCCCAGGCCGATGAGCTCGAAGCCGATGTCTACGCCGTGAAAGCGTTGCACCGGCTGAAAAAAGATCCCCGGGCCATGAAAGCGGCGATACAGACGCTGGAGGGCCTCCATAGCGGCGGCGGAGGGTTCTTGAGCTCGCACCCGTCGAACCCCAAGCGCATTGAGCAGATTGACGCCGCGATAGCCAGGCTTTAATAGACGTGTTTCTGCAATGGGATCGTTTAGCCGGACAATCGTTCGGTTTTGCCGACACCCATTGCGGGGACGATGACGAAAAAGACCAATGAGCAGATTCCCTGACGACAATCCTTTGCCTGAAAAGGCGCCGCTGCTTTCCTGGCGGGCCAGGATGCATGAGGTCATCTTCGAGGCCGACACCCCTGCGGGCAAAGCCTTCGATGTGCTGCTGATTGTCTGTATTCTGGGCAGCGTGCTGGCGGTTATGCTCGACAGCGTCAAGAGCATCCGCCTCGCTTACGGCCCTTTATTGACCACCGTCGAGTGGATTTTTACCGTCCTTTTCACCATTGAATACCTGCTGCGTCTGTTCAGTGTCGGCAAGCCGCTCAAGTATGCCGGCAGTTTTTTCGGCATCGTCGATCTGCTCGCCGTCATCCCGACCTACCTCAGCCTGGTTCTGCCCGGCACCCATTACCTGCTGGTGATCCGGGTTCTGCGGATTTTGAGGATATTCCGTATCCTGAAGCTGGTGCAGTATCTTTCGGAAGCCCGGATGCTGATGCAGGCGTTACGCTCCAGCGGCCGCAAAATCACCGTGTTTCTCTTTGCCGTGTTGACCATGGTCATCATCTTCGGCTCGTTGATGTACATGATCGAGGGGGAGGCTGCCGGCTTCACCAGCATTCCGCGCAGTATCTACTGGGCGATTGTGACTCTCACCACCGTCGGTTACGGCGACATCTCCCCGCAGACCAATTTCGGCCAGGTGGTGGCCTCGGTGGTGATGGTGCTTGGCTACGGCATCATCGCGGTGCCTACCGGCATCGTCACTGTCGAAATGGGGCAGGCCTTTCGTAAGAAGGGGGTGTCGACCCAGTCCTGCCAAGAGTGCAGCGCCGACGGGCATGACCCCGATGCCGTTCACTGCAAGTATTGCGGCAGCAAGCTGTGAGCGTCTGCCGCGAGGACAATAATTCGCCTCCCGTTTATTCTGCCTCCCCGAGCGCCAGGCCGATAGTCTGCTAAACTTTGACCGTAGGTCGGAGCAGAGATTATCTCCCGAGAGGGGGCCAGGCGGGGAGGCCGGCATGACGACACCGATTCAGCAGCTCAGTCCGCTGCGCAATACCACCAGCGCCCAGGACGCGGAAAGCCTGGCGGCGGAGCAGCTCAGCCATTTCGGCATCGATCCGCACGGGGATTACGGCCAGGCCCTGTTCCGGCTGGCCTGCACCCTCTACACGGCCCAGGCGGCGACCTTCGACCTGTGGCGCGTTACCCTCGAAACGCTCGACGGTCTGGACCGCAGCGACCGCATCGCCTACTTCAACGCCAAGCGCTTCGTCTCTTTCCAGCTGGCCAAAATCCTCGACTGCCTGCAGAACCCTTTGCGGCGCACCTACCAGTCCATCAATGTGCGCGAGCGCGGCTTTGCCTGCAAGGGGGCCTATCCCCTGTTCGACAACGTCGCCGCGATCTTCAGCTCCACCCCGGTCATCACCCGCACCGCGACCTACCTCTTTGCCTGCACCGAATGGGTGGAAGACGCCTTCAAGGGGCGCGAGCCGCTGCTGGAGATCTACTCGCGCCTGCTCAACCCGACCTCCATCAGCCTGGCCAACCACATCGTCGACCTCGAGGCCGGCGGTATGGCTTCTGATTACCTGGCCTGGAACTTCAACTCCGGCATGGCCGCCATCGACGGGCTGCTGGCGCACCTGGTCGGCAGCCGGGATGTGGTTTTGTCGAGCCGCAACATTTACGGCGGCACCTACCAGCTGCTGCACGACTGGTACGGCAAGAAGAGCAACCTCGATTTGGCCGTGGAATGGTTCGACGGCTTTGACGGTGCCGCCTTCGCCGATGCGCTGCAGGCGACCCGGGACAAATACGCCGACCGTTTGGCCGAGGGGCGCAGGATTTACGTTTTTCTCGAGTCTCCCTGCAATCCCCACGGCAACGTGCTCGATGTCCCCGAGATCAGCCGCATTGCCCACCTGAACGGTTCGCTGGTGATCTGCGACGCCACCGTCGGCACGCCGTTCCTCTGCCCGGTGCTCAGGCGCACAGAGCCTGCCGAGCGTCCTGATTTCGTGATCCATTCGTATACCAAGGATCTCTGCGGCAGCGGCACCACCACCGCCGGGGTGGTGATCGGCCGCAGCGAGCGGATGTTTCTGCCCAAGGGGGCGAGCGCTGCCATCGACGGTCCGGACGGCAAGCCCGAGACGATTCCCTGGGACGAAACCCTCTTCTGGAACGTCTATTACGTGAAAGGGGCGTTTCTCGATGCCGACAAGGCCTTCGAGGTGCTCAGCGGCCTGCGAACCTTCGAAAGCCGGATGCTGCAGAAGGGGATCAACACCCTGGTGCTGGCCCGCGTCCTCAACGCACATCCCGACATCAACGTGCACAGCCCGGCGGTCGACGGCCACCCCAACGCGGCGCTGCGCCGAAAGCTGATGTATCTGGAACTGCCCGCGCCGCTCTTTACCATCGATCTGCAGGGGGGAGGGCGCCCCCCCATCCCGCAGGAGGTCTTCAAGCGTTTTTTCGATTCCCTCGAGCCGGCGGTCGGCCTGCAGGTGAGCCTTGGGCAGACCAACACCCTGGCCCTCTGCCCGGCCCTGACCAGTCATTCGGAACTTTCCGCCGAGGCCCTGGCGGCGGCGGGGATCACGCCCACCACCATCCGGATTTCGGTGGGACTGGAGGACCCGCGGGTGCTGATCGCCCATCTGCTGCAGGCCGCGAGGCTCTTCATCGAGCCGGCCTGTGCTGGATTCTGCGCAGGGTTTCCCCAGGCGGAGGCGATTGACGCTCTTTACCGCGAGACTTATCTCGACGTTCATCGACGCTTTATCCTGGCTCAGCCCGACTTCGCCGCCCTGGCCGGCTGAATCGGCCGGGCGCTCGATCCCCCGGGGTGCGCGATCACGGTCGCCCGGGAGACCGATTTGTAGAGGAGACGACGGGGGAAGACGGTTGCTGTTCAGGCCGGATCTTATATATTCATAAGACTGTCAACCGCAAGTCATATGGAGGTCGAAATGAAAAATCGGTTAATAACAATTTGCCTGCTCGGGATCCTGACTCTGCTTGGCCAGGGGATCGCTTTTGGCGCAGAGTTCATGCCGCCATATGAGCAGCCCAACCTGTATGAATTTGTCGCGCGAAAATTGGAGGTCACCTATTCTTCATCCAGTTTCAGCGGCGAGCCGCTGCTGAGTTACCGATCCCCGAAGCTGACCCGAAATTTCAGGGGCGACCAGATCAGGGTCGTTTCAACCGAGATCGGCCACCAGGTCACCGTGACCCTTGAGCAGATCCCTGACCTGAAAACCGTCACTTTTACGCTGCTCATACCGGGGATCAACCTGCCTGCCGGGGATAAGGGGGTGGCCTTCAAGACCGAGGCGATCACCACGACCCATCCGACCACCATTGCCGGTACCGACCTGATTCAGGGCCCCCTGCAGACCTACCTGAGCAGAACCCTTTGGGGTAAGGCCAGCCGAGTCGTCTTTCTGCAGCCTGATAGGGCGGTGGTGATCGGCGAAGTCACGCTTTCCCCGACCTGCCCCGGTCCGCAGCGCCCGGGACAAATCTGTGAGCAACCCTTTGCCGGCGCGGTGGTCCAGATCATCGATTCGTCGGGTATGGTCGTGGAGACCGTTAAGACCAACGAAAAAGGGCTCTTCGAGGTTTCCCTGGATGCGGGTGAGTATACCGTTCACATCGACAGCCCCGGGATTTTGCCGAGCTGTCCCGACACCGCGGTACGCGTTCCCGAAAAAGGGAGTGTTTTGGTGGATATCGTTTGCGACACCGGGATCCGTTGATGCGGTTTCAGCTTCAGGCGGCCGGTCCTGCAATGCGATCGAGAGGCCATTGCAGGACCGGTGCCGCAGGATAGTTAACCGGGCACACCCGGTATCGGAAAATGAAGCGCATGGCAAGAAGCTGGTTCTGGTTTCCTGCCGCGAGTGGTATGCTGTGACAGGTAAGTGACTCACCCTCCACCTTATTTATCTGAAAGCACTCTGCTTCATGCTCCTGCATTGCACGAAAAAACTCACCGTAAAACTCCCGGATATTTCCTCCAGCCCGCTGGGCGAAAAAAGCTTGCTGGGCAGCTGGCACGGCCACCTGGTACAGATCGCCCGCCGGCAGTGCGTGCTTTTCTGCCATGATGAAACGCGCTACATGCTCTTTGTGCCGGGGGTGAAAAAGCCGCATTTTGAAGATCTGGGCCGGGTGCACCGGGATCTCTTCCTGATGAGTCTGGCCGCCCAGGGGGTGCCGGACGCCAAAATCATGCGGGCCGGGATGGCCCTGGGCCCGGCGGCTTTTGACGGGGCGACCGATCGCTCGGTGCTCGCCTCTATGAATGTTGCCCTGGGGGATCTGGGCGCGTACCTGCTCGAATATCCCAACCTGCTGGAGATCGATCTGGCGGCGACCGCTGTCTATCTCAACGATCGCCCCGTGTCGGTCAGGGGCGCCTGGCATTGGCCGACCAAGAAGATGCTGGCGATGGTGGCGAAGCTGTGAGGTTCGGGCCGCGGGGGAGCCGAAGACGTCCGTGGGACGACCTGATTGATTAACGCAACCAGCAACCGCACGGGACAGCAGGCGATCCGCAAATCATGAAAAGAGCGCACAGAGATTTGGGTTTTGCCACCCTCGTTGTGGCTGTCCTGGCTTTATTAATCTTCGGGACAGGGAAGCCGCTCGGCCAGGATGTGCCTGAAACAGAAGCCCACCGGGGTTTTTATCTGCAACTGGAGCAGGGCGGAAGTCGTATCGAGCTTGAACAGGGGTGTGTACCCTGTCACGCGATACGATCCCTGCCGGCGACTCATCCGCACAAAGAAGAATGCATGGTCTGTCATTTGCGCAAGTAGTGTGATCGGGCTGGTTGTTATCCCGTTGCCCCTGCGGCTGGGAGCCTGTCGGACTTTACATGAGCCGACTGCAAAATCGGCTGATTGGCCCATATCTCCGATACTTTTCGACAAATAGTCCAGCTATTCGCTCTCAAATTCTCGAATATCTGGTCTCAACC
>NZ_JBFHGD010000176.1:0-7110 GCF_041583255.1 Trichloromonas sp.
AAGGGAGCGGGTATCGAGTTAACGGAATTGTCCGCCAGCAGCCGATTCCGTGAGCAGCCGCAGGGAATCTCCATCGACGACCTGCGCCTGACAGGTCATGCCGGGCTGGCGGGAGGGGGCGGCCGGCTGGCCGTGAATGGCTCCGGGGCGCTGGCAAAGGAGACATTCCAGCTCAAGCTGACCTCCGTGGATGTAAAGGAGGTTGAATTCTTCTCCAGTGACGGCATGAGCGGGCTGGTCGGCGGCCATCTTCTGGCCAGCGGACAGGTGACCGGAAATCTGAACAGCCGCCTGCTCGGCCTCAACCTGGCGGCCAGACTCGGAGCGAACGAAGTGCTGCACGGTTCCTTCTACGCCAATCTCGCCGATACCGAGGCGCGCCTCGACCTGCAAGGGGGCTTCGACCTCGACTCCCAACGCCTTTCGGCCCGCAACCTGGCCATCGAAATCCCCGAAAGGGTCTCCGCAAAAATCAAGGGGAGCGTCTCGCCGACCCTCATCGATCTCAGCGGCACCCTGAAAACAGGCGAACTGGGCTCCATCTTCGACAGCTACCTTAAAGACAGCCTCGTGTCTTCAGCGCCCGGACTTGAAGGCTTGGTGCTGGCGGGGGCGCTCTCGGCCGATTTCGTCATGCAGAGGTCGCCGGAGTCCCTCAGCGTTCGCGGCAACCTGCAACCGCACGAGGTCGACCTCAGACTGCCGGCGTCCGACCTCGAGATCCTCGGCGCAGGCGGGATCCTCCCGCTCGCGTACAACCAGGGTTCGTCGGCAGAGCGGGAAACCGGCGCTCCCCTGAACGGCGTCCTTTACTTTACTTCTTTTCAGGCCGGACCGGCCTGGCTCGAAAGCGCCCCGCTGCGCCTGCTGAGTTCGGTCAATCGGCTTGAGATCCCGGAATTGCCCCTCGTGAACCTGGCTGGCGGCACCATCGAGGTTTCCAACCTGAGCGCCACTCTCGAAGGAAAACAGCCGGTGCTGGCGGCACAGATCCGGGTTGAAGGGATTGATCTTGAAACGCTGAGCCGTGAACTGGACATGACCGACATGACCGGCACCCTCAGCGCCAACCTCGGCGAAATCCGCTACGCCGACAAAACCCTGAGCTCCGCCGGCCAGGCGACCATCAGCGCCTTCGGCGGCACCACGGTGATTTCGAACATCCGCATGCGCGATCCCGCTTCCCGCTATCGCACCCTGCACGGCGACGTCGATTTCAGCGGCATCGATCTTTACCAGCTGACCCGCACCTTCGCGTTCGGCGAAATGAACGGCATTCTCGACGGCCACATCCACCACCTGCGACTGTTCGGCACCGTTCCGTCGCAGTTTGAAGCCGAACTCGCCACTCGCGAAGGCAGCCGCCGCAACATCAGCGTCAAAGCCCTCAGCAATCTTTCCATCCTCAGCCAAGGCGGTCTTTCGGCGGCACTGTCCCGCGGCATCTATCGTTTCATCGACTTTTACCGTTACCAGAAAATAGGCCTGCGCTGCACCCTCAACAACGACGTCTTCCGCCTGCAGGGAACCGCACGGGATGATTCCGATGACTACCTGGTCTACGGCGGACTGCTGCCGCCCAAGATTGACATCATCGCCCCGGGCCGCGACATCTCCTTCAAGGAGATGCTCAAACGCCTCAGCCGCATCGACCGCGCCGGCCGTTGATTTTGCTGTAGAAAAGTCTATACTTGCAGAGCAATTCAGCCAGACACCCCGCTTTGGAGGACACCATGAAAAGGCTTTTACGCATCTTCTCGCTAGTGGCGGCCGTCGCCGTCGTCTCCTGCGTGACCATCAATATCTACTTCCCCGCCGAAGAGGTGCGAGGCGCTGCCGACAAGATCGTCAACGAAGTCTGGGGGGACAGATCAGACGAACCGCCGGCCAAGCCCGCCCCCCAAGGCAAGCCGAGCAGTTTCCTGCACCTCGGGGTCACCAGCGCCCATGCCGCGCAGGACATCAACGTCAGCACCCCTGAAATCCGCGCCATCCGCGAAACCATGAAACAGCGCGCCGGCAGCCTCTTTCCCTACCTCGACGGCGGCCAGGTCGGCGTTGGCCAGGACGGTCTGCTCAAGGTTCGGACCACCGATGGCCTCGACCTGCGATCCCGCGGCGAAGTCAACCGCCTGGTGACGGCGGAAAACGGCGATCGACTGCGGCTGTACACAGAAATCGCCCGGGCCAACGATTTTCCCGACAAGGCTGCCGAAGTTCAGGCTGTTTTCGCCGACTCCTGGCGGGACCAGGCGGCGAGCGGTTGGTTCATCGAGAACAAGGACGGCAGCTGGGGCAAGAAGTGATCATCCCCTGACCGTTCTAATGCAACAGGCCGCCTCCCTGATGGGAGGCGGCCTGCTTTTTCGTCGCTTGTCAGATAATGATTCAGGCAAGCAAGCGCATCTGCTCCGCCGTCAGACAAAAGCGCAGCTCGCCGCGGCGAGCCTCCCCATTGCTGCTGTCGATACAGCAGACCCCCCCGCTTTCAAACCGCACCGCCGTCTCACTCCCCAGCAAAAAGGACAGGATTGTGTTGAGTGACGGCAGGTGACCGACCAGCAGCAAGTTCTGACGATCACGATATTTCTCCAACAATTCCGTGAAACCTTCCGGGGCGGCCTTGGGCAGCAGAGCCTCGCTTTCGACGATATCGCTGTACGGATAATTGACAACTTCTGCAACCAGGGCAGCGGTCTGCTTGGCCCGTTTTTTCGGGCTGCAGATGACCAATTCGGGGCAGATCCCCAACCGCTTCATGGCTCCCGCTGAGGCCCTGACCTGCCTGACCCCTTCAGCGCTCAGCCCCTGGATAGGATCCTCTGTTTCAGCCAGGGCCTCTCCGTGCCGCATAAGATACAGGTTCATAAAAAGCTCCTATGCAATCGATGGATCACCGTCTATCCGCCTCTCCAAATTTCCCCGGCAATGGAACAGCGGCGAGATTAATAAGCGAGTTGGCCCTGCCGCTAGCGCCTTCCCTTTTTGAACTGCTTGAGCCACTCCTGAAATTCTTCCTCCTCATGCTCCAGCTCGAAGGCGTTGAGCAGGCCCCGCCGAAAGGCAACGGCGACCGCCCGGTTGCGCAGGTTGAAGGCGTCACCGATCTTCTCGCTGTTGAACTGTTCCAGGTCGAGTCCGAGCTTGTTGTACAGGGAATTGAGTCGGCTCTGTACCCCGCGACGGGAAAGGTAGCGGCGCTGAGCGATCAGATTGTCGGTCAAGCCGAGCGAGATATCGAGCAGCGCTTCGAATTCGATGTCCGAAAGGGCGGTCTGGCTGTGCCCGGTACGCCCCTGAACTTTGCGCACTTCGGGGTCGATCCAGCACTGCTCATCGATCAGCACGGTGCGGATCGCCGAGGCGATGCGCTCCTTGGTGTTCGACTTGAGAATATACCCGTACACCGTTTCCGGCGGGACGATTTTCGACAGCGCCCGGACGTACATTTCATCTTTGTATTGGCTCCAGAAAACGATGCGGGCCGCGGGTTTCTGCTGCCATAGGGAGCGGGCAAACTCGATGCCGTTGAGCTCGGGCATCTGGATGTCGCTGATGATCAGCGGGGCTTCGAAACGCAGGGCCATCTCGAGAGCGACCTGGCCGTTGTGGGCCCGCTCGATCCGGCAGCCGGATTCAAAACTCGCCAGCAGCTGCTCGAGAAATTCGAAATCCTTGGGATTGTCTTCGGCGATGAGAACCTGCAGGGATTCCATGTCTTTATTCTCCTCTATCAGGCGACGGCAGCGGCAGGGTCAACTCAAAACGGGTTCCTGAGCTAAACCGCGAAGCCCCCCAGCCCACATCGGCACCGATCGCCTTGGCTCGCTCACGGATATTGTACAGACCGCGGTGTCCCGAAGCCGGCACCGCCGAGGGATCGAACCCACGGCCGTTATCTTCGACCGACAGCAGCAGGGCGTTTTCACGGCGGTCGAGATTGACCTCGTAGCGGGTAGCGCCGGCGTGCTTGATGACGTTGTGAACCGCCTCGAGGGCGATCCGGTAGAGGGCCAGGCGGATGGTCCTCGACAGATCGACCGCATCGACCTTGGGCGACACGTAAAGATGGTAGGTCGGCAGATCGCCCTTGGCCAGATGCCGTTCAAGATGCGATTCGAGGGCCGGCCCCAAACCGAGGATGTCGAGGGTCTGTGGATGCAGGTTGTCCATCACCTCGCGCAGGTTGCTGATCGCCCGCTGCAGATCCTCCTCGATACGGTCCGCCCCGCTGCCGCAGTTTCCTTCGGATTTGACCTCCTGGATGCCGCGCAGCACCGAGGCCAGATCGGAGAGGGTCTGGTCATGGATGTCCATGGCGATACGCCGGCGCTCCTCTTCGGCTCCCTCGAGGAGCTTCTCGGTTCCGACCACCCGCAGAAGGCGATCGGTCATGTGGTTGATAGAGAGGGCCAAAGCGTCCAGTTCGTCACGCACCCTGGCCGGAGCGGGCGGCGGCGTCAGCTCGCCCCGGGCAATCCTTCCGGCACTGTCGGACAGCTGCTTGATGCGGCGCAGGATACTGCGGCCGAAAAACATGGACAGGAGAATCCCGACCAGGATGGCGGACCCGAGCACGACAATGGAAACAAAAGCCGTGTGGGCCACCAACTCATCGATATCCTGACTGTGCAGGCCCCGCAGTTTTTCCCGCTGCCGCTGGATGAGGGCGGAAAGGGTGTTCAGTTCAGGGCGTAGCAGGACGATGGCAGAATTGAAACGGTCCACGTCGATGCCGCGCTCGGGGTTGAGATCGGAGACCACCTGGCGCAGCAGGGCCTGGGAACGTTCCGGCAACGGGATCAGCGCAAGAATCCGCCCGGTGGCACCTTCGAGGTGGTCATGCAGACCTTCAAGCTCACTGAAACAGCGAACATCGACCAGCGGTTCGTTGCCGATCTGCATGAGCAGAACGTGCATCCGCTGGGTAGCCAGTTCGGCTTCGGCCAGGGCGACGAAAACGGTCCCGAGGTTTCTGGCGTCTTGGCGCTTGCGAGAAAGGTCCCAGTAGGTGTACTGGAGAAATCCGAGCAGCAGCGCCATCAGCAGCAGAACAGCGGCGGGGGCGAGAATGATCTGATGTTTAAGAGTCAGGCGCATAAGTGGCAAAATACCACAGCACCGCCAGGAATTCACTGTGTTAATACACAGAGACCCGGCGCACTTATGTGCCAGGGCTCAATGGCGTACTTTTTTGCGGCCGATCAAAGGCCTGCCTGGCCTCCTCTTCGAGCAGGGAGGGAAATTCATGGTAACGGGGCGAATGATGAAATACCATCAGCCTGGCCGCTCCGGCCCGGCGGGCAAGTTCACCGGCCAGCTGTGCCGTAAGGTGGGAACGCAGGAGAGCCCGCTACAACTCCTGATGGGAAAAGACCGCTTCGATAACCAGGAGGTGGGCGTCTGTGGCCAGCACAGCAATCCGCTCCAAGTTGGCGTCACTCGGTGATGCATCGGTTACGTAGCAGATTTTCATCCCCCGCTCGCAGTGGGCGATTCTGCCGGCCAGTTCGGACAGCTCCACAGCTGTCGAACCGCCGCCGCTCAGGGGAACCTCGATGACCGCCCCCGACGCGTCCGGGCCGCGCAGCCGGTCCTTGAAGTCGGTCAGCCAGGGCCCCGGCCGGTAGCCCAGGCGCTCGAGGGCATCCTTGTGAATAGCGACGTGGAGCGGCTCTTCGAGGACAAAAGCCAGCGAAATGATGCCACCATGATCGAGGGGAACACCCCGCACCCGGCAGGCTGCAGTCTCATACAGAAGCCCTTCCGGGCAGAAGCGCCGACCATCGTCTTCAGGATGGAAGGCGTTTGCGGCCCGGAACCGCACCTGCCGGCCGCCGGATTCGCCCCATTCGCGAACGATCAGGGTAAAACTGTAGCCCTCGACCAGGTTCCAGGTGTAGCCGGAAAGGCGGCCGGCGATCTGATCGGCCAGGCCCGGCGGACCACAGACCAGCAATTCGGCTTCCAAACAGAGAAAGGCACGCAGCAGGGCATCTAAACCGACCACGTGGTCGATGTGACCGTGCGAGATGAACACTGCCTTCAACTTGAGCAACTCACGAATCGACAGCGCATGAAGGTCACCACAGTCGAAAAGCAGGGCCTCACCGCGATGGGACAGGTAAACATACAGGGCCGGGTCGCCAAACGGACCATTGACAAGTCGTGGAAAAAATACCGATCTCATTCCGTCTCCTGCCGGGCATGTTCCCTTCTGCAAACACCACCCGAAGATTAGCGTTTCACATAAACGATTGACAACAAAGCCTGTCGTAATAATTCATTGCCGTTTCAGCTTTACATCCGTACATCCGCAAGCCCCCCCACGAACAGGAGGGTATATGAACAAGAGCACTCGCATTCTGGCCCCGCTGCTGCTTTACCTGGCCACGGCCACAGGTGCTGTCTGTACGGCCCGTGGTTGCCTTTTTTTCAAGGAAGCCCGCTTCAACATCCACATGTAACCCGAAGACTGGCATCCCATCGTAAAAGAGCGCGGCCCCGAAAACATTCCGGGGCCGCGCTCTTTTTCTATCTTTTTCTATCATTGCCGTGTCGTCCCTCAGGCGGCCGATTTGCCCGCCGGACCAGCGAGCGGCAACGTCACGCTGAACTCACTGCCTCTGTTCAGCTCCGATTTGACCTCGATCGCCCCGCCATGGGCATCGACGATCCACTTGACAATGGAAAGCCCCAGACCGGTGCCGCCGATATCCCGGTTGCGGGCTTCGTCGATCCGGTAAAACCGGTCGAACAGATGGGGAAAGTGCTCTTCGGCGATACCAAACCCGGTATCCCTCACGCTGATCTGCGCCTTGTCACCGATCGTCTCCAAGGAGACATCAACCCGCCCCCCCGCGGGGGTGTACTTTACCCCGTTGGAAATCAGGTTGAGCAGCATTCGATGCAGTTGCAGTTGATCGCCCCGCAGGTGGATTTCCCGATCGACCTGCAGATGCAGGCTGAACTCAATCGATTTTGGCTCGGCCAAAGTTTTCCCCTGCAGGTAAAGGTCCTGCAGCAGGTCACTCAGGTTCACGTCCGTGAGAGCCAGGGGGATTTCACCGGCCTCGCTTTTGGCCAGGGCCAGCAGATCTTCGATGATCC
>NZ_JBFHGD010000177.1:0-7097 GCF_041583255.1 Trichloromonas sp.
ATGGGTTGCAATAATTTTTCCGGCCTGATATAAAATCGGGCTCGTCGGAGCGTAGCGCAGTCTGGTAGCGCACCTGCCTTGGGAGCAGGGGGCCGGAGGTTCGAATCCTCTCGCTCCGACCATTAGCGCCAGTAGCTCAGCTGGATAGAGCAACGGCCTTCTAAGCCGTAGGCCGGGGGTTCGAGTCCTCCCTGGCGCGCCATTAGAAAAAAAGGGAGACCCGGTAAGTTTCCCGTTGACAAGAGTACCCCTCTTGGCTAGGATGTGACCGCTTTTGTGGTGGGTGTAGCTCAGTCGGTAGAGCACTGGATTGTGGCTCCAGTTGTCGAGGGTTCGATCCCCTTCACTCACCCCATAGAATTCTCTGGCCCACCTTTTTTCCGTATCGATGAATGTGGCGACATCGTCACAGGTGAGTCGGCAAAAAGGCGGGCCTTTCGTTGTTTGCAGTGCAGGTAAGAGTTGGCGCATGCAGCCCGGTTAATCCTTCGGCTGCTGCCGTCAATTCATTTCTGGCAGGCTTCATGGTCTTTCGATCCTCGTCTGATGCGAGAGTGGCGGAATTGGCAGACGCACTGGACTTAGGATCCAGCGGGCAACCGTGGGGGTTCGACTCCCCCCTCTCGCACCATCCCTCGTTTTCCTCAGTGCATGCACTGGATATCATAATTAGGTTCGCAGGCGATTTCCCTGCGGCTTGTCATCTACAAATAATAAATAAGACCCATAATCCAAGCGAGGTAACAGCATGAACGTCACCATAGACGACATCAGCAGCGTCAAAAAGAAACTTTCTTTCGAAGTAGCCGCCGAAACGGTCGATGCCGAGATTGAAAAGGCCTACCAGAAGATTGCCAAGAGCGCCAAGATCAAGGGCTTCCGTCCCGGCAAGGCGCCACGTTCGGTGGTTGAGAAGCATTATGCGCCGCAGATGGAGGAGCAGGTTCTGGGGCGCCTGATCAACGATTCGTACTTCAAGGCCCTGGTTGAGCACCGCGTCGCCGCTATTACCGACCCTGAAATCGTCGAGAGCTCGCCGCTGCAGAAGGGCCAGGCCTTTACCTACCAGGCGCATGTCGAAATCAAGCCTGAAGTCGAGGTCAAGGACTATGCCGGCCTGACCCTGCAGAAGGAGAAGTTCGAGGCCGATCCCACGGTGGTCGACACCCGCCTGGATGAAATGCTCGCCGGCCGGGCCCAGATGCAGGTTTCCGAACGCGACGCGGCCCAGAGCGGCGACCAGGTGGTCATCGATTTCGAAGGTTTCGTCGACGGCGTGGCTTTTGACGGCGGCAAGGCGGCAGGACATCAGCTCGAGCTCGGATCCGGCAGTTTTATCCCCGGTTTCGAGGAGCAGCTTGAGGGGATGACGCGGGGCGAGGAGAAGGAGATCGAAGTCTCCTTCCCGGCGGAGTACGGCAACAAGGAACTCGCTGGCAAGCCGTCGGTGTTCAAGGTCAAGCTGCACGAGATCAAGGAAAAGGTGGTCCCTGAGCTGAATGACGATTTCGCCAAGGGCTTCGGCCTGGAGTCGTTGGCGGAGCTGCGCGAAAAACTTGAGGAGAACCACCGGACCCAGGAGCAGAATCGGATCGACGGCGATTTGCGTGAAAAGCTGATGGAGGCGCTGATCGAACGCAATCCGATGGAGGTTCCCGAGGCGATGGTCTCCAGCCAGCTGGACTACATGCTGGGCAATATCCGCAATCGCCTGCAGCAGCAGGGGATGAGCCTCGAAATGATGGGGATGAACGAGGAGTCGTTCAAGCAGATGTACCGCGAAACGGCGGTCGCCCAGGTCAAGGGGAGCCTGCTGCTCGAAGGGGTTGCCCGCCAGGAGAAGCTTTCCGCGGATCCTTCCGAGGTCGATGGCAAGCTTGAGGAAATCGCCAAGATGTCCAACGCTCCCCTGGATGCGGTGAAGAAGTACTACGCTTCCGACGAGGCGCGTCGGGGCCTGATGGCCCAGATTGTCGAAGAAAAAGCCATGCGGCTCCTGCTTGATAAATCAACGGTCGAAGAAGTGACCAAGGACCAGTTGGCCGCCAGCGGCCAGGAAAAATCGGAGGAGTAACGCCATGAGCCTTATCCCGATGGTGGTCGAACAGACGGGGCGCGGCGAACGCGCCTATGACATCTACTCGCGCCTGCTTAAGGACCGGATTATTTTCCTGGGCGGGGCGATAGAAGACCACATGGCCAACCTGATCATCGCCCAGTTGCTGTTCCTTGAGTCGGAGGATCCTGACAAGGATATCTACCTGTACATCAACTCGCCGGGCGGGGTGGTCACGGCCGGGATGGCTATTTACGACACGATCCAGTACCTGAAGTCGCCGGTGTCGACGATCTGTGTCGGCCAGGCCGCGAGCATGGGCGCCGTCCTTCTCGCCGCCGGGGCCAAGGGCAAGCGTTTTGCCCTGCCGCACGCCAGGGTCATGATCCATCAGCCGCTCGGGGGATTTCAGGGGCAGGCGACCGACATCAAGATTCACGCGGCAGAAATCCTCAAGATCCGTGATACCCTTAACGGAGTCCTGGCAACCCATAGCGGTCAGCCGCTGGAGCGGATCGAGGTGGATACCGAGCGCGACTTTTTCATGGGTAGCGAAGACGCTAAAAAATATGGTATTATTGACGACATCGTAAAAAGAAAAGCCTGACTTTTTAGCGCGGAGGATTTTTAGTGAGTCGAGATGATTCTCAAACAGGGCAGCTGACCTGCTCTTTTTGCGGCAAGGCCCAGGAAGAGGTAAAGAAGCTCATTGCCGGGCCGGCGGTTTATATCTGCGACGAATGCATCGAGCTGTGCAAGGATATCATCGCCGAAGAAGCCAAGCTTGAAGACTCGGCCCATGGCGGTACCGGGCATCTGCCCAAGCCTTATGAAATCAAGGACGCCCTGGATGATTTCGTCGTCGGGCAGGAGCGGGCCAAGAAGGTGCTCGCGGTTGCCGTCTACAATCATTACAAGCGGGTCGAGTTCTCCGGCAAGACCGGGGACGTTGAAGTACAGAAAAGCAACATCCTGCTTCTGGGCCCGACCGGCAGCGGCAAGACCCTGCTGGCGCAGACCCTGGCGCGGATTCTCAATGTGCCGTTTGCCATTGCCGACGCCACCAATCTGACCGAGGCCGGCTATGTCGGCGAAGACGTCGAAAATATTATCCTCAACCTGCTGCAGTCGGCCGATTACGATATCGAGAAGGCGCAGAAGGGGATCATCTATATCGACGAGGTCGACAAGATCGCCCGCAAGTCCGATTCCCCCTCGATCACCCGCGACGTTTCCGGCGAAGGGGTTCAGCAGGCGCTGCTGAAAATCATCGAAGGGACCATGGCCAGCGTCCCCCCCAAGGGCGGCCGCAAGCACCCCCAGCAGGAGTTCCTCAAGGTCGACACGACCAATATCCTGTTTATCTGTGGCGGAGCTTTCGCCGGCCTCGAAGATGTCATCACGCGGCGGACCGGGACCAAGAGCATGGGCTTCGGCGCCGAAATCAAGCAGAAAAAAGACCAGCGGCTGGGGGAAACCCTGCTCCAGGTCGAGCCGGGGGACCTGCTCAAGTATGGTCTCATCCCCGAGTTCATCGGCCGTCTGCCGGTGGTGGCTACCCTCAATGAACTGGACGAGGAAGCCCTCATCCAGATCCTCAAGGAGCCCAAGAACGCCCTGGTGAAGCAGTACCAGAAACTGTTTGAGCTGGAAAAAGTCAACCTCAAGTTCACCGACGGGGCCTTGGTGGCCATTGCCAGGGATGCTCTCAAGAGAAAAACCGGTGCTCGCGGTTTGCGTTCGGTTCTTGAGAATGCCATGCTCGACGTGATGTACGACATTCCGTCCCAGGATCGGGTCAAGGAAGTTGTCATCAATGAAGATGTCATTCTCAAGCAGGCCCGGCCGATCGTTCTTTACGACTGTGCCGAATCTGCCTGAGGGTTGAGTCTCAGAACCGCTGAGCCATCCAACGCGCCGCTTGCTGATTCTATTTTCTCTTCACTCCAGCAGGGAACGTTCTGAGAACCATGACAGAGTTTATAGATCATACCGATATTCAGGAAAATCCGGCGGATATCCCCGTGTATCCGCTGCTGCCCCTCCGCGACATCGTTATCTTCCCCTACATGGTGACCCCGCTGTTTGTCGGTCGTCCTCGCTCTATTCACGCCCTGGAGGGGGCGATGGAGAAGGATAAGCTGGTCTTTCTTGCGACCCAGAAAGACCCGAAGACCGACGAGCCTGGCGAGGATGATCTCTACGACATCGGCATCGTCGGTCAGGTTATCCAGTTACTCAAGCTGCCTGACGGCACGGTGAAAGTTCTGATCGAGGGTAAGCATCGGGGCCGCCTGCAGTCATTTATGGATCGCGACGAGTGTGTTTTTGCTTCGATCGAACCATTGCCTGATCTGCCTGTCGAATCTCCCGAGGTCGAAGCGTTGCTCCGCAGCGCCTGCGAAACCTTTGAAAATTATGTCAATCTCGGCAAGAAGATCCCTTCGGAAATGGTTTCCTCGGTTTCCGGGATTTCCGATCCGGGCCGACTGGCCGATACCATTGCCGCTCATCTGAACGTCCGCATTCCCGATAAACAGGAAGTCCTCTCCTGTATCAATCCCCTTGACCGCCTGGAACTCCTGCTGGCCATGATGGAGCGGGAGGTGGAGATCCTGCAGATCGAAAAGAAGATCCGCACCCGGGTCAAGAGTCAGATGGAGCGGAGCCAGAAGGAATACTACCTGAATGAGCAGATGCGGGCCATTCAGAAAGAGCTTGGCGAAAAAGACGAGTTCAAGCAGGAGATCCGGGAACTTGAAGGCAAGATCAGCAAGCGCCGGATGTCCAAAGAGGCCACAGACAAGGCGCTGGCTGAGTTGCGCAAGCTGAAGATGATGTCTCCCATGTCCGCCGAAGCGACGGTGGTGCGTAACTATATCGATTGGCTGGTCACCCTGCCCTGGAGAAAGGGGACCAAGGACAGCATCGATCTGGATCGCGCCGAGGCGGTTCTCGAGGCCGACCACTACGGGCTGGAAAAGGTCAAGGAGCGGATTATCGAATACCTTGCGGTGCAGGCCCTGGTGAAAAAAATCAAGGGGCCGATTCTTTGCCTGGTCGGCCCTCCCGGGGTCGGTAAAACGTCGCTTGGCCGTTCGGTCGCCAAATCGCTCGGGCGCAAGTTCGTGCGGATGTCCCTCGGGGGGATGCGTGACGAAGCAGAGATTCGTGGTCACCGGCGGACCTATATCGGCGCCATGCCGGGCAAGGTCATCCAGGGGCTGCGTAAGGTCGGGGTGCGCAATCCGGTCTTCCTGCTCGACGAGATCGACAAGATGAGCACCGATTTCCGCGGCGACCCTTCCTCTGCCCTGCTTGAGGTTCTGGATCCGGAGCAGAACAACGCCTTTGGCGATCATTTCCTGGATGTCGACTACGATCTGTCCAGTGTGCTCTTCATCGCTACGGCCAACTCTTTGTATTCCATTCCCAGGCCGTTGCAGGACCGAATGGAGATCATCCGCATAGAAGGCTACACCGAGGAGGAGAAGCTGGCTATCGCCCAGCGATATCTCTTACCCAAGCAGCTGGAAACGCACGGGCTCATGGAGGAGCAGGTGAACTTCTCCGAATCGAGCCTGTATGAAATTATTCGCCGCTATACCCGTGAATCCGGGGTGCGCAACCTTGAGCGCGAGATTGCCAATGTCTGTCGCAAGATAGCCAGGGAGCTGGTCAAGTCGAAGGACAAGAAAAAGAAGTTCTCTGTCGGCGTCACCCAGGTCAAGAAATACCTCGGGGTTCCGCGCTACAGTTACGGTGTCAAGGAAGACGAAAACCGGGTCGGCATGACCACGGGCCTGGCCTGGACCGAGGTTGGGGGCGAACTGCTTACGATTGAGACCGCGATTCTTCCAGGCCAGGGCAAGCTGACGGTTACCGGCAAGCTGGGGGAAGTCATGCGGGAATCGTCGCAGGCGGCCTTGAGCTACGTGCGATCGCGTTGGCAGGAGCTGGGCCTGGAAAAAGATTTTTACCACAAGCTGGATATCCATATCCATGTGCCCGAAGGTGCTATCCCCAAGGATGGTCCCTCGGCCGGGATTACCATGGCAACCGCGCTGGCTTCTGCGCTTACCGGTCGCGCGGTTGATCGTGACCTGGCCATGACCGGTGAAATTACCCTGCGGGGACGGGTTTTGCCGATCGGCGGCTTGAAGGAGAAGCTTCTGGCGGCTAAAAGAGCCGGAATTACTAAGGTTATTATTCCTCAGGAGAATGAGAAAAATCTTGAGGAGGTGCCGGCTCAGATTCTTAAATCGCTGACCGTGGTCGCCGTCGACCATATGGATCAGGTCATCGAAGAGGCGCTTGGGGAATCCGTCCCCATGTCTCCGCTGGGGCCCGCAGAGGATTATGTCGCCAATGCTGAAGAGCCGGTGCGGCATTAGATATTTTTAGCAAAATATAAGCTTGACACTTATTTTAGAAGTTTGGTATATATGCCTTCGTTTTGAAGGGCTTAAACCATTCCTAATCACTGGAGGTATGCTGTGACGAAAGCCGATCTTGTCAATGCAATGGCAGAAAAAGCAGGACTGAGCAAAACCGATGCCGAAAAGGCACTCAAGGCATTCACGGATGCTGTATCCGATGCTCTGAAGGCTGGGGAAAAAGTTGCCCTGGTGGGCTTTGGTACGTTCAGCGTTGGTCAGCGCGCTGCCCGCACCGGTCAGAATCCCCAGACTGGCGACAAGATTCAGATTGCTGCAGCCAACACCCCGAAATTCAAGGCCGGCAAGGCGTTGAAAGATTCTGTTAACTGATTAAATTCCCATTTAGGGAACAGGCAAGCAGGAAACGATAAAACGCACTCTTCCGCCACTTCTTTTGCTCGTTTTTCGTTTCCTGTTTTCTTTTTGCGGGGCTGTAGTAGAGTCGGTTACAACGCCGGCCTGTCACGCCGGAGGTCGCGGGTTCGAGTCCCGTCAGCCCCGCCATTTAAAAAGAGCACGGGCGAATAGCTCAGCTGGGAGAGCATCGGCCTTACAAGCCGAGGGTCACAGGTTCGATCCCTGTTTCGCCCACCAAGTTACAT
>NZ_JBFHGD010000178.1:0-7026 GCF_041583255.1 Trichloromonas sp.
GCATATAGAGAACCGTGTTTATCTCTCAATTCGAGTCGGTTGTCAAGCTTTTTCGACTCGTTTATTATTAAATGGCGGAGTGGGAGGGATTCGAACCCTCGGTACGGGTTTACCCCGTACACTCGCTTAGCAGGCGAGCGCCTTCAGCCGACTCGGCCACCTCTCCGTATTCAATTGTTTTTTTCTTAACCTACCGATGGTTCAACTTTAAAGCTGGCGGAGGAGGTAGGATTCACCCACTTCGTCGCCGGCATCCTGCCCGCTCCTGCGTTGGCTCCCCTGCGCTCGCTGACGCGGACATCCTGTCCGCTTTTCTGACATCGAGTCAGCGCTCGCTCCGCTTCAAATCCTACCCGAAGGCTAAATATAATTGGCGGAGGAGGTAGGATTCGAACCCACGGATCTTTCGATCAACGGTTTTCAAGACCGCCGCCTTAAGCCACTCGGCCACTCCTCCGTGGCAAGCTTTTATTATTTGGTGATTCGTTCCTGCCCGCCCATGTAGGGGCGCAGCACTTCGGGAACCACGACCGTGCCATCGGCCTGCTGATAATTCTCCAGGATGGCGACCAGGGTCCGTCCGACCGCCAGCCCCGACCCGTTGAGGGTATGAACCAGCTCGGCCTTGCCGCCGTCTTCGCGCCGGAACCGGATCGCCGCCCGCCGCGCCTGGAAGTCACGGAAGTTGGAGCAGGAGGAGATTTCCCGGTAGGTCGCCTGTCCCGGCAGCCAGACTTCGATATCGAAGGTGCGGGCCGCGGAGAAACCGATATCGCCGCTGCACAGGTCAACCACCCGGTACGGCAGCCTGAGGCGCCGCAGCACCTCTTCGGCGTTGTCGAGCAGTTTTTCGAGTTCGGCGTCCGAGTCTTCGGGTTTGACGAACTTGACCAGCTCGACCTTATTGAACTGGTGCTGACGAATCAACCCCCGGGTGTCCTTGCCGTAAGAGCCGGCCTCCCTGCGGAAGCAGGGGGTGTACGCCGTGTAGCACACGGGCAGCTCGGCACCGGCCAGGATCTCGTCCCGATGAATGTTGGTCACCGGAACTTCCGCCGTGGGGATGAGAAAATAATCAGGGCCTTCGGTATGGAAAAGATCGTCCTCGAACTTGGGGAGCTGTCCCGTCCCCGTCATGGAGTCCCTGTTTACCATAAAGGGCGGAAGAATTTCAACATATTTGTGCTCACCCGTATGCAGGTCGAGCATGAAATTAATCAGCGCCCGCTCGAGCCGGGCGGCACCCCCGCGGTAGAGGGTAAAACGGGTTCCGGTGATCTTGGTGCCGCGCTCGAAATCGAGGATGCCTAAGCCCTCGCCGATATCCCAATGGGACTTCGGCTCAAAATCAAAAGAGGGCAATTCACCCCAGCACCTGACCTCGCGGTTGTCCTCTTCGGAGGCGCCCACCGGGGTTTTCTCGTGAGGGATATTGGGAAGCTGCAGCAGCAACCCCTGGAGATCGTCTTCGACCTGCTTGAGTTCGTCGTCGAGGGCCTTGATGCGGGCCGACACTTCCTTCATGCTGGCGATTTCGCCCTGCACCAGGCTCTTGTCCTTGGTTTTGCCGATGACGGCAGAAACCCGGTTCTTCTCGGCCTTGAGGGTCTCGGACTCGCCGAGCAGGTCGCGCCGGCGGCGATCCAGGTCGACGAAGGCCGACAGGTTGACGGCACCGCCCCGAGTCGCCAGGCGCCGCTGGGCCTCGTCAAGATTTTCCCGCAGGTATTTCAGATCAAGCATTGCCTTACCCCGAACATGGATGCGATGTGCGCTGCGAAAATCGAAAGAGGATATTTACCACCGATATCCCGGCCAGTCAACCCGCCAGGGGAATTTTCTAACCCCGACCGAAACCGTAGCGGCCCGGACCGATGAAAAGCAGGCCGAAAAAAACGAAGCCGAGCTCGATGGCGTGGGACGCGGTCTGCAGGCTGTCGCCGCGGCCGAAGTGCAAGGTGGCCGCCACCGCCATGGTGCAGACCAGCAACAGGCAGGCCGGGCGGAAGACCACTCCGAGAATCAGGCAGGCGCCGCCGAAAAACTCGCTGACCGCCGCCATGAAGCCCCAGAACACCGGCACCACATGGATGCCGAGGTAGCCCATCGACTGCCCCAGCGCGGCCCACTTGTCGGGGCCGCCGGCCAGCTTCGGCCAGCCGTGAAAGAGAAACATGACACCGACGCCGAGGCGCAGGGCCAGCAGACCGAAATCGCGATATTTGCCGAGAAAATTCCACATGTGAGTCTATCTTTCTATGATTGATGCTTTCGCAAACACTTTCAGATGGCTGAGCCATTCAGATGATGCCGTGCAGCGGGCCACCTGGTGCCCCCAGGGCATCGACCCGCGCTTCGATGGCAGGATCCTCGATCAGCGGCGGCGCGTGATGCGGCTTGCGGCGGGCGTCGATGACCAGCGCCCCGCGGCAGCCCCAGTGCCGGGCCACCGTCGATGCGCCGATGCCGTAGATGTCGCTGGCCGGGTTGGAACGGGTGAAGGTGGTCCACAGCCAGTTATTCAAGGTGCGGGCGGAAAACTCGCTGTCGTCGCCGATCACCACCAGGGGAAACCGGTTGATCGGGTCGTCGTCGCCAAAACTGCGGCAGAACGCTTCGATAGCCGCATCCTCCCGGCCCCTCGGGGAACAACATTCGGGTCCCTGCACCATCAGCACCCCGGGCAGCGCGATTCGCGGCGCGGAAAAACCTGCGGGCAGACGCAGATCGCCGGTGATTTCGCTCGGCAGCTCGCGGCGCTTCTCGCCGCAGGCGGCGATCACCACCTTGGAGCCTTCGTTGAAGCCGCTCCCCGAATAATCGAGGGTATCGATGGTGGTGCTGGTCTGAAAGTGGACGTCGCGCCGCCAGTCGATCCGCTCGAGCACATGCCGGAAGAAGGCCGGAATGTCGTGGATATCAAGCTGCGGGTTATCCTCCCCGGCGCAAATGAACAGGTATTTCGCCAGCGATAGCTGTCCCTGCCCGAGCACCGCGTTGCCGAGAGTGAGCAGTTCCTGGGGGCGCTTCTCCCTGGCATAGGGGACGTAGCGCTCACTGCCGACGGCGAGCAGCAGCGGATGCACCCCGGCGGCATCGACGGCGTGCACGGCACGGATCCCCGGCAGCACGGTCGGGATCAACGGCCCGGTCAGTTCATGGATAAAGGCGCCGAAGGTGGTGTCCTCCTGCGGCGGGCGGCCGACGCTGGTAAAAGGCCAGATCGCCCCCGGGCGATGGTAGACCTGCTCGACCCGCAACACGGGAAAGTCGTGGGCCAGACTGTAATAACCGAGGTGATCGCCGAAGGGCCCCTCAGGGAGGGTCTTGTGCGGATCGATGGTGCCGGTGATGACAAAATCGGCTTCCGCCGGCATCGGCAGGCCACCATCCGGAGTCACCATGGACAAGCGATGGCCGCCGAGCAGGCCGGCAAAGGCCAGTTCGGGCATCCCTTCGGGCAGCGGCATCACCGCTGCCACGCTCAGGCTCGGCGGGCCGCCGACGAAGATGCTGACCTTGAGCGGCACGCCGCGCTCGATGGCCTCGGCATGGTGGCACCCGATCCCCCGGTGGATCTGGTAATGCAGGCCGACCTCCCGGTTCGGCTCATACTCCCCGCCGGACAGCTGCACCCGGTACATCCCCAGGTTCGAGCTGCGGATGCCGGGTCGGTCCGGGCTTTCCGAATAGTCCTGCGGCAGGGTGATGAAGGCGCCGCCGTCATCGGGCCAGGATTTAAGCTGGGGAAGCTGATCGATGCGGGTGGTATGGGCCAAAATCGGCCCGCTTTTGACCCGGCGCGGCAACAGGTGCAGCGCCCCGCCCGGGGCCCGCAGCGCCGCCAGCGGATCCTTCAGCGCGTGGGCCGGATTGACCTTGAGGGAAACCAGGGCCTCGATGGTTTTCAGGGTGTCGCGAAAGATGTAGCGGGTCCGCTCCAGGGTGCCGTACAGGTTGCCCAGCATGGGAAACCGGCAGCCTTTGACGTTGGTGAAAAGGAGCGCCGGCCCGCCGGCCTGGTAGACCCGCCGCTGGATCGAACCGGCCTCGAGGTCGGCGTCGACTTCGGCGGTGATCCGGATCAACCGCCCGGTCGCCTCCAACTCGGCAACGCAGGAGGAGAGATTTTTATAGCCCATGAGCAATCCACCTTGATTAATGATGTCGGCCGCCTTCGCTCATCCTGAAAGCATCCGGCTAACCCGTCGAAAGTATTGCACGGCGCCGATAGCTGCGCAATTAAAAATCGGAACCCTAATCCCGGCGCCGCTCCTTGCGGCGTTCGCCGCGGTGGGTTTCGAGGGACTCGACCCTGGAACCGCGATTCGCCGGACTCTCTCCGTCAAAAGCCGTAACCCGCCCCCCGGCACAGCATTTCTGGATTTTCATGACAAAAACCGACGAAAGACCGGCCACATGCGCCGATCTTCGCTGTCTTGCCGCCAAAAAGACCATTATTTCATCTCTTGAAATCTTGGCCCGGTTCTCGCAATCAACATACCTCGGAAAGACAAGGCACACCATTACCCATTGCTGGATGAAGCCCGGCCCGTCTGCTGTCCGGGGACTGCCACATCCGGAGGCCTGGTAATCGCGGGGAGGGGGCCAGCGGTTACCCACCGTCCAGACAGTGGGTCATGGTGTGCCGGCTTTCCAATCCTGCCGGAAATTCCCGTTCAACTCCCTTTTGCAACGACCTATTCGCCAGACCCCTGACGTCGCACGTTGTCCTGGGCGGCCAGCCGCAGGCCGTCGCTGATGGTCGGGTAGACGTGCACCGTTTCGGCCAGGTCGTATACCGACAGCCCGCAGCGCACCGCCAGCACCGCTTCGTGAATGACATCGGCCGCCCTCGGCGCCAGCAGCTGACAGCCGAGGATTCTGCCTGTGCCCTTTTCGGCGATCAGCAGCACGGCCCCCTGCCGCCCCCCCATGATGTGCGACTTGGCGACTTGCCCCAGGTCGACGAAGCTTTCCACCACCTCGCGCCCTTGGGCCCGGGCCTGCGCGGCCGTATCGCCGACACTGGCAATTTCCGGATCGATGAAGACCGCCATCGGGGTGACCCGGTGCTGGATGCGCCGGTGGGCGCCCGGATCGAGCATGTTCTCCACCGCCACCTCCCCCTCGCGAATCCCGGCCGGCGCAATCAGCGGCGGTCCGGTCACGTCGCCGGCGGCCCAGATGCCGGGCTGCGAAGTGCGCATCTCCTCGTCGGTCGAAATAAAGCCGCGGCCGTCGAGCTGCACCCCGGCGGCCGCAAGCCCGATGCCTTCGGTGGCCGGCGCCGTTCCCACCGCCAGCATCAGGCGGTCGGCGCGAAAGGTCCGCGGCTGGCCATCGACCAGGGCCTCGAGGCAGGTCTCCTCCCCTTTGCTAAAGACCCGCTGCGACTCCACGCCGAAGACGAACTCCATCCCTTCTTCCTGCAGCAGCTGCTGCAGGAGGGAGGTCAGCCGCGGATCGAATTCCTTCAGCAGCGCGCGGCTGTGTTCGAGCACGGTGACCTTGGTACCGAAACGGCGGAACATCTGTCCCATTTCGAGAGCGATCACGCCGCCGCCGATGATCAGCAGGGATTCGGGAAAACAGGGGAGATGGAGGGCCGAGTAGCTGGTCAGGTAGCCGGCCTCGGCCAGGCCGGGAATGTGCAGCACCCGGGGGACGCCGCCGGCGGCGATCAGGATGCGGTCGCTGACCACGACTTCGGCGCCGACCTGCAGTTCGCGCGGCGAAATGAAATGGCCGTGACCGCGCAGCACCTCGATGCGGGGGTTGTCATCGAGAACGGCCTGGTAGTGCTGCTGGCGCAGGGTGTCGACCGCCTGCTGCTTGGCGGCCATCACCCGGCTGCAATCAGGAAAGGCGGCCTCGAGCTTGACGCCGAAGGGGGCGGCCCGCTGCGCCGAAAAATGCAGCTCGGCCAGGTGGATCAGGGTTTTGCTCGGCACGCACCCCCAGTTGACGCAGGTGCCGCCCAGCTTTCCCTGCTCCACCATCAGCACCCGGGCCCCCTGCTGCGCCCCCTTGAGGGCGGCGGCAAAGGCGGTGGTTCCCGAACCGAGGATGACCAGGTCGTGCCGACGGCTCATACTCTCAGGCGTCCTTATCCCAGGTGCTGACGATGTTGTCCGCCAGCCAGGGGTACTCGCCGTTCAGCACGGCGCGGGCCAGGCCGTAGGTCTTGCCGTCATCGTTGCAGTAAACCGCCCGGTGCTGGCCGTTGACCCGCCGCCGCGCCTGGCGGCAGAAGAGATCGGCCAGCGCTTCGGCTCCTGCCGGCGCCTGCGGCGACACCGCATGGGACAGGACCGCGGTCATGGCGAACAGTTCGGCGCCGGTATCGACCAGCCGGCCGAGCACCTGCTGTTTTTTCTGCAGCCCCTGCTGGTGCAGGGCGATCATGTGGAAGAGGTCCCGCGCCAGCCGGCGGGCCGCCCGTTCGACGAACCGCAGGTGCTTCGCCAGCATACCCGGCAGCGGGGCGTCGGTGGCGATGCTGCGCGGGATCCACAGGGGCGGATACCAGGTGGCGTAGAATTTGGCGGCGCCGATCAAATCGACCTTGTTCGAGGTGGCCGAAGCGCCGGCCTTTTTGAGATGCGGGTCAAGGGCCTCGCGGGCGATAAAGAGCCGCATGATCTCGCTGGTCCCCTCGATAATCATGTTGATCCGGGCATCCCGCAGCAGTCGCTCCATCGGCATCGGCTTCTCCCCCCGGCCGGCCAGCGACGCGGCGGTTTCGTAGCCGCGCCCGCCGCGCACCTGCAGCGCCTCATCGACTCCGCGCCAGAGGGCCTCGCTGCAGAAGAGCTTGGCCAGGGCCGCCTCGAGCCGGATGTCGGTTTGCGCCTGGTCGCCCATGGCCGAAGTCAGCCAGGTCAGGCAGTCGACCGCGTAGATTTCAGCGGAAAGGGTGGCGATCTTGGCCGCTACCGCCTCGTGATGGCCGACCGGCGCCCCCCACTGCTTACGCTCGTTGGCCCACTGCACCGCCATCGCCAGCGCCTGTTTCATCGCTCC
>NZ_JBFHGD010000179.1:0-7010 GCF_041583255.1 Trichloromonas sp.
ATGTTGAGTTTGCCGAGATTCTCCGGCATCTCGAATTCCTGCTTGACCGACAGCGGATCGGTCTCGACCCACTGGCCGTTCTCATAGAAACGCCCCTTGGCGGTCACTTCGCGGATGTTGATCTCCGGGTTGAAGTTGGTGGCAAAAGGGAGGCCGTGGCTGCCGGCGTTGCAATCGATGATGTCGATCGTGTGAATCTCATCGAAGTGGTGCTTGAGCGCGTACATGGTCATGACGCTGGTGACGCCCGGATCGAAACCGCTGCCGAGCAGGGCCATGATCCCCTTCTCCTTGAAGCGGTCGTGATAGGCCCACTGCCAGCTGTATTCAAACTTGGCGGTGTCGCGGGGTTCGTAATTGGCGGTGTCGAGGTAATCGACGCCGGTCGCCAGGCAGGCGTCCATGATCGACAGGTCCTGGTACGGCAGGGCCAGGTTGATCACCAGGGACGGCTTGAAATCGTTGATCAGGGCGACCATTTCAGCGACATTATCGGCATCGACCTGGGCGGTGCGGATCGGCCGCGGCAGCATGGCGGCGATCGCGTCGCATTTGGACTTGGTCCGGCTGGCCAGGCAGATTTCCGTAAAAACTTCGGGCATCATGGCGCACTTCCAGGTAGTAACCTGGCTGACGCCGCCAGCGCCGACTATCAGTACTTTTCCCATAGCTTTCATTCTCCCTCGGTGAAAAATTTCGCCAATATAATCAATTTCGCCCCGAAGTGCAACGTTCCCGTGTTCAGGAAGGCATTATATCAGCTGCCCCGGAAACATCATCGGTTCCGGGTGAAAAGAGTTGGATCTCCATCCAGACGGCGGCAGCCGCACGGGTGGCTATCAGGACTCGGCATCTTCCCGCGGTGCCCGCCAGAACAGGGGCGAAACCAGGTAGGCCACGGCAACCCCGAAGCTGATGAGCAGCGACGCCGTGTAATGGTCGCGGCGCACCCCCTGGGCCAACAGGAACAGAAACGCGCCCAATGCCAGCACTCGCACGATTTTGGGGATTTTCGGCAGGATGGCGCGACCGAAGTGGGCGTAGGGGACCCGGGAAATCATCAACAGGGCGGTGGCGACAACGATCACCCCGTTGACCGCCTCATAGGGGATCAGCACGCAGGTGGTTCCCGCCAGCAGCGCACCGGCCGGCGACGGCATGCCGGAAAAGGTGGCGACGCCGCCGACCACTCCCTGCTTGCGCTTCTCGACCACGAAGCGGATCAGCCGGTAAACGACGGCCGCCAGGTAGATCGCCCCGATCAGCACGCCCAGCCAGAGCTGGGAAAAGGCGGTAGCGACGATGAAGCCCACGGTCAGGCCGAAACTGGTGCCGTCGGCCACGTCATCGAAAATCTCTCCGCGGGGGGTCGAGCCCCAGCGTTCGGCGGCGCGACCGTCGAACAGATCGAGGAACTGGCCCAAAAAGACCAGCCCGAGGGCGTAGACCGGGGGCTGACCGGCCAGCACCACCCAGCAGCCGGCCAGTCCGCAGACCAGGTTCAGGATGCTCAGAATGTTGGCGTACCAGTAGTTGGGGATCAGCTTGAAGACCGTGGAGCAGAAGGCCAGGGCGGCGCAGATCACGAGCAGCGGATGAATGGTGCGTCCGAGCAGCGGCAGGGGGCCGTAGATCCACTCCAGCCCGACGACGATCAGCAGCACCACCACCAAAAAGGTCTTGGCCTTGCCGAACAGGTTGGCGGCCTTGATCTTTATGAAGCGGCGGGAGGCCTGGCCGATGATGTCAAAGAGCAGAAAAAGGCCGACCCATAGCGGACTCAGCCAGCCGGCCCAGGCCATGTAGACCAGCATGGGAGAATACATGAGCTTGTCGGAAAAGGGGTCGATGGTTTCCCCTTCCTCGGTATGCAGATCGCACTTGCGGGCGATCTCGCCATCGGTGATGTCGGTAATCATCCAGAAGGTGAAGAACAGAAAACAGGTCCGGGGAAAATCGAGGTACAGCAGAAATACGGAGATAAATCCCATGGGATAGCGGGCCCGGCTGATGGAGTTGGGATGCAGCCAGGCATGGCGGCGCACCCAGTCGATCTGCTGCGGGGTTCGCAGGAAATAGTTGACGGCAAAACGCTCGGCCCCCGCGATCAATAACACGGGAAGGGCAATCTCGATCAGAATAGCACTGTAGGGCATGATACCGCCTTGGCAAGAAATCAAATCAGGTCTGTCTCCGGGCCTCAAATGCTTATCCCACCGGTGCCTTCCTGTCAACAGCAAAAGCGCCCAGACCATGACAAATCACCGACTTATCCCAGCGACAGCGACAAGGTTTTCCATTGCCTAGCTCAATTTCTCCGCGCCCAAAGCTTTCCGGTTAATCAGCTGGGCATCGCCCAGGCCAGCAGCGAAACATGATACCGACCCGGCAGCTTCCGGTTAAGCAGAGGATGCCCCAGGCGAAAAACGCCGGCGTAATTTTTCCTGCAAAAAAAATCAAAAAAAACCTGTTGACAGTCCATCCGCATCTTTGCTATAAGTTGGCTCCGTTGCAAGGGGGCTGTAGCTCAGCTGGGAGAGCGCTTGAATGGCATTCAAGAGGTCCGCGGTTCGATCCCGCGTAGCTCCACCAAACGCAAACAAAGGGAGGCTCATTTGAGCCTCCCTTTTTATTTGTTTTGGGTTCGTCCAGTCCTTATCATAGAAAACGGAAGTGGCTCAGCTAACGGATCAGCCCTTCGGCTTTAGCAGTACCAGAATTACCTTGAGCCCATTGCGGTAATGAATTGCTGGATTCCTGATTACAGCCGCGGGAGAGGCCATGATTCCCTTCGACCTGTTGTTGCTCTTTTTCACCGCTTCGGTCCTGCTCGCCCTGGCCCCAGGGCCGGACAACCTGTTTGTCATGGCCCAGGCCGCCCAGCGGGGCAGCGGCGCCGGCCTGCTGGTAACCCTGGGGCTGTGCACCGGCCTGCTGCTGCACACCAGCGCGGTCGCTTTCGGGCTGGCGGCATTATTCCAGGCGTCAGTGCTGGCTTTTTCCCTGCTGAAATTCGCCGGTGCCGGCTACCTGCTCTATCTCGCCTGGCAGGCCTTTCGCGCGGGCGGCGAACAGGAAGGGGACACCGGGTCTGACACCTTGCAGCGCGGCCGGCTGTACCGGCGCGGTATCCTCATGAATATCACCAACCCGAAGGTTTCAGTCTTTTTCCTGGCCTTTCTTCCCCAATTCGCCGACCCGGCCAGGGGCTCACTGGCCGTCCAGCTGCTGCTGCTCGGCGGCGTCTTCATCATCGCCGCCATTGTCGTATTCGGTTCCATCAGCCTGCTGGCCGGCGTCCTCGGCGAACGCTTTCGCCAATCGGCGCGGGCGCAGAAAATTCTAAACCGGCTGGCCGGCAGCATCTTTGCGGCACTGGCCTTGAAACTGGCGACCACTGAGCGATAAGACCATGCCCCTCTCTGAATTTGAACAGAAACGGATCGACAGACTCTTTTCCACATTCTGCCAAGAGCGCGTCCCCGCCCAGTATCACGACCAGATCCGGATTGAATTCCGGATCAAAGGCGATGAGGTGACGCTGTTTGAGTCGCGTCCACACTATCAGGATCAATCAACCTGGTTTTCGACCTCGATCGCCCGTTTCAAAAAAGACTCAAAAACAGAAGCCTGGCAGCTCTTCTACGCCGACCGCAATAACAAATGGCATCCATATCGGGATTGCCCGGCCAACCGGGACATCGAAAAACTTCTCACCGAGGTAAAAAACGACCCAACCGGAATTTTCTGGGGCTAACGTTGATGCATTCGCAAAAAGTCTTGCGATGGCTAAGCAAAAATTTCGACCTACAAGGCCTGGTGTTTTTTCGGGGGCGAAGGCCTACATCAGGTAGGTCGAGGTCCTGAAAAAACACCGTAACGCCGTAGGGCGGACTTTTTGCGACGCCATCAACGTTTACAAAGGGGATAAGGGATGTGGGACCAGCGCTACGACACGGAGGAATACGTCTACGGCACGCAGGCCAATGATTTCCTGGTCAGCGTAAGCGACCGGATGTCTCAAGGGCGGGTTTTATGCCTGGCCGAGGGGGAAGGACGTAACGCGGTCTTTCTGGCCAAGCAGGGGCATGCGGTACTGGCGGTCGATGCCTCGGCCGTCGGGCTGAAAAAAGCCCGGCAGCTGGCGGCCGCACAGCAGGTAAAAATAGAGATTGCGGCTGCAGACCTGGCCGACTTCGAGATCGGGCAGAGCAGCTGGGATGCCATCGTCTCCATTTTCTGCCACCTCCCCCCTGCTCTGCGCCGGGAGGTTCACCGCAAGGTCGTGGCCGGGCTGCGCCCCGGCGGCCTGTTCATTCTCGAGGCCTACACGCCGAAGCAGCTGCAGTTCAAAACCGGAGGGCCACCGGTGGCCGAGCTGATGATGACACTGGAGGGTTTAAAAGAGGAACTGGCCGGCCTCACCTTCGACCATGCCGCCGAACTCGAACGCGACATCATCGAAGGCCGCCTTCACTTCGGCCGGGGCGCGGTCGTCCAACTGGTCGCGCGAAAGCCCTGACGGGGGGGACCTATTCTGCTTTCGCCAGTTCGATGCGGTTGCGCCCGTTGCGCTTGGCGGCATACAGGGCGTCATCCCCGCGCCGCAGGAGCGAATCTTCGCTTTCCCCCGGCAGGGCTTCGGCGATCCCGAGGCTGACAGTCACCGCAATCGCCTTGCCTTCATAGTTAACAGGACGGGTTTCCACGGCCAGGCGCAGTTTTTCCGTCATCTGGCTGGCATGGGCCTCGTTGCACCCCTTGAGCAGCAGCAGAAATTCATCGCCGCCCCAGCGGAAAAACATGTCGGACGCTCGCATGTTTTTGCCGGTCAATTCGGTCAAAGCCTTGAGTACCGCATCTCCGGCCAGGTGCCCGTAGCTGTCATTGATCTGCTTGAAATTATCGATGTCGAACAGAATCATCGAAAACGGGGTGCCGCTGCGTCGACACTCGGCAAGAATCTGTGGATACAGAATCTCAAAGGCATTCCGGTTGTGAATCCCGGTGAGTCTGTCGGTAGTCGCTGTCTGTTCCAGCCGTTTCTGAAAGGCATTGATGGTGTAATTGGTGATCAGCAGCACGATAGCGGTGATCAGGGCACAAACGACCAGATTGCCAAGGAGCGCGGCAAAAATCTTGCGAAACGTTTCGCCCTCGGACTGCTCGACCAGCAGGTACCAGTCAAACTCCTTGATGTAGCGGGTATTCAGCAGGATATCCTGCCCTCCCCGCCGGTACTTGAGATTGGCGGTCTCAGAGGCAAGAACGGTTTCCGTCAACGGAGCCAGCCCAGGTATATCCTGCAGACTTTTGGCTTCATCGGCAATACCGGAACTGTGCAGAGTGATGCGCCCCTGGCGATCGACAAAATAGATGTTGCGCTGATAGCGTTTTTGGTATTCCTCCACCATTTCCTTGACGGCATACACCGTCAAACCGACCCCAGTGGCCCCAAGATAGTTGCCTTCGTAATCCAACACCTTGTAATTGACAAAAATGGTCAGGGCATCCTGGTTGGCCAGGTCGGGATCAACATTGATTTCGTAAACCGGTGCCATCTCGCGCACCCGGTAATACCACTGGTCCCGGGGCTCTTCGGACTGGATCTTTTTCAGGATACCACTGGCGTGGTAGTAGATACCGGTCTGTTCCGAAACGAAGAAGCTGGTGAAGGTCTTGTACCGGATCTGGATCTCGTTCAGATACCGGATCATGCTCTCGGGATCACGCTCGCCGGCAATGACCCAGTCGCGCACAAAGGTGTCCGACGCCATCAGAGACGATATAAATATAGGCATCAACAGGTCGCGCTGAATCTCGGAGTAGATATTGTCGCTGGTCAGCGGCAGGGTGCTTTCGGCGATTTCGTCCCTCAGGGATGCGCGCGAGGTAAAATAACTGGCCAGGCTGGTCAGAAGAAAGCCTCCGACCAGCAGTAGGCTGACCAGCAGCATGATCCGGTTTTTGCTTTGCAGCATGGGATACCCTCTGTGACGAAATGGATTCAGAAAAACAGTTTGCAAGTATACCCGAGAACATCCACACATTAAAGCTAAGAAGTCATAATTACCCCTCCCTTCGCCGTACCACGCCGGTTCGATCGGCAGCAGCCGGTTTTCCCTTGCCAATCCCCTGCCTGCTCAACTAAATTGACCCGGCGGAGAACCGAGCCATAAACACGCCTGCAACCGGACGGACCACAACCGATGTCGTTTCAAACCCGCACCTTCAAACCCGAACGCTTCGACCCTCTCGCCCTCTTCGCGCGCCTGTGCCCCGAAGGGCCGGGATTTCTCGAGAGCCCCGCGCCGTCCCCCCGCACCGGGCGCTACAGCATCGTCCCCCTGCGGCGGCGGGAAGCCTACCGGCTCGATCAGCGCGGATTGGCCCGCCTCGACGAAGAGGGCGAAACACCGCTGCCCGGCGATCCCTTTGCCGTGCTGGAACAGATTCTGGCCGAGCGCCGGGTGCCCCCTTCGGAAAACGGCTTCGCCTTTCCCGGCGGCTTCTTCGGCTTCTTCTCCTACGATCTGGCCGGCCGGATCGAAGAGCTGCCCCGGCAGGCCCGCCGCGACCGGCCGGTCCCCGAGCTCTGGCTCGACTGGGTCGACCTGACCGCAATCTACGATCACCAGCAGCAGACCCTGACCCTGGCAACGCTGGACCCAGAATACGACCTGGCCGCCCTCGAAAGCGAGGTCCGCAGCGCCCTGGCCCTTCCGCTGGTCAGCCAGCCGCTGCCGGCAACTCCTCCGCCGCAGCCGATCCTCAGCCAGCAGCAGTTCGAGGGGATGGTCGAACGGGTCCGCGCGTATATCGCCGCCGGCGACATCTACCAGGCCAACCTCTCCTGCCGCTTCGACGGCCGCTTTGCGGGAGATACCTGCGACCTCTACGCCCGCCTGCGAAAGGTCAACCCCTCCCCCTTCGCCTGCCTGCTGCGCGCGCCGGGGCTGGAAATCATCTCCTCCTCCCCCGAGCGGCTGGTTTCGCTGCACCGGGGCATC
>NZ_JBFHGD010000180.1:0-6983 GCF_041583255.1 Trichloromonas sp.
CGGGGCTGCGCCGGTTCGCTGACGTCGAAGACCTGCAAGCCGGGGTTGCTTTCTTTGCTGGCGGGCTTGAGTTCTGTTGATTGCCTGCCGCCGCTGACGTAGGCGGTGCTTCCGTCCACTGCAATCTCGCCGGCAAAGGCCAGCGGCTGTTGCCGCACCTGCAGCCGGCCCGGTTGGTCGCGGTCGAGGATGAGCAGGCCGCAATCGGTCGCCAGGTAGGTGGCCGGGCCGATGCGTGCTGCGTCGGCGGCATAGCATCCGGGGGGGAGTTGGATCTCGGCCTGCGCTGCGAGCTCGCCCCACAGGCTTGTGGCATGGCGCCGCAAGGCCTTGGTGAGCTCGACTTTTGATTTTGGAGCATGCAGCGGCCCCGGCCGCCACTCCGGGTTCAGGCTCAGCCGGTTCAGGTCGACCACCAGCAGGCCGGCGCTGCCGGTGCCGAGATAGGCGCGGTCGCCGGCGACGGCCAGGCAGCGGATTACATCCCCTGGAGTCAGGTGCCCGGCCAGAAAGGGCCGGGCGGGATCGCTGATGTCGACGGCCAGCAGGCCGGCACTGCCGGCGGCCAGCAGGGCCAGGTTGTTGTGGATGACTATGGCGTTGGCTTTGGTCAGCGGCAATTGGGCCAGCACCCTGGGCTGAAGCCGATTCTGCACGTCGATGACCGTGAATTGGTCGGCGCTGCTGAGGAAGACCCGTGTATCTTTCACGGCGAGGGCTTGGTTGTTGCCGGCAAGGGGCAGGGTCGATAGCAGCCGGGGGGTTTCGGGGGACGAAATGTCGCAGATGTGCAGCCCCCCCCGTACGCTTGCGACGTAAGCCGTGTTGCCGGCAACCGCGATCGACAGGGCGGAGCCGGGCAGGGCAAGCGCGCCGATCTTGACGGCAGTCCCGTTTTTCTGGCGGAAGACGACCAACCCCTGTCTTGCCGCCGCCGCATACAGGACCCCTTCGGCATCGCCGGTGAAATCGACGATCGTCTCGACGGGCCGTGCGGCTCTTTCTCCCAGGGGGCCGATTTCTCCATAGCCGGACGCCGCCCAGGGGCTGCCGTCGATCTCGGCCAGGGCGGTCGGTCTGTCGCCCAGGGAATAACTGATTTGATATTCGGGCCGGTCAGGTCGGCTGATATCGAACCGGTGCACCTTCCGGTCGCGGTCGCCCAGGTAGAGGGTGCTGCCGATTTTCAGGATGGTGTCGATCGGCCACGAGGTTTCGCTGTCGTAAACAATCGCCTGCTGGTTGCCGCTGTCGAGGGACAGCATGAAATTGGTTTTCTTGCCGAAGCCGGCTCCTTCGACGGTCAGGTGCACCGGTTGCCCGACCTTGTTCCGGCTGCTGCTGACCGCGATGAGCTGGAGTTCTTCGTGCATACTGTAGCGGCTGATCAGCGGCAGGGCCAGGCCGATCACCATCCCCAGGTAGGCAACGACCGCAAGCAGGATGATGGCGAGGGTTCGCTTCCGTATTTTCATAAGAGTTTTCCGCTGGTGAACGGTGCTGAGGCGGTGCTTTCAGCCGGGCTCTGGGCGTTCGTTTCGGTACTGAGCCAACGCCTGACCATGCTCTCGAGCTGCGTGCGCTTGAAGGGTTTGCCGAGGTAATCGTTCATCCCGGCCTGCTGAAACGCTTCACGGCTTTCTTCAGGGGCGCGGGCGGTCAAGGCGATGACCGGAACCTCGATGTTCCGTTCGCGGATGCGCCGCGTGGTCTCGAAACCGTCTATTCCGGGCATCTGGCAATCCATCAAGACCAGGTCGAAAGGGCTTTCTTCCAGCCGGGCCAGCGCCGCGAGGCCGTTGTCGACACCATCGACCTGATAGCCGGATTCTTCGAGGATGATTTTGAGCAGTCTCCGGGTCGCGTCGGTGTCTTCGACCACCAGGATCCGGTGCTCGGCCGGGCCGAGGCCTGCCCCTTCGCTATTGCCGGCAGCTGCTGCCGTCGGCGCCGCCGCTGTCGTGTCTTCCCCCAGCCAGCGTTTCACCAGCTCTTGCAGCTGCCTGTTGCGAAAAGGCTTCTGCAGGTAATCGTTCATTCCGGCGGCAAAGCATTCGATGCTGCCCTGCCTGTCGCCATGGGCTGTCAGGGCGATGATCGGAACGGTGTTGCCCTGGCGTCTGATCTGCCGCGTCGCTTCGAGTCCGTCCATCTCCGGCATCCGCAGATCCATCAGCACAAGCTTGTGCTGGCCGAGTTTCTCGAGCGCTTCCGCGCCGTTGTTGGCGATGTCGACCTGGCAGCCGATGCTTTCGACGACGCTTCGCAGCAGCGTCTGGGTCGTCGCGTTGTCTTCGGCAATCAGCACCCGTGACGGGTTTATTGCCATATTCGAGTCGTTTGGAGCCGACAGGATGCGGGATGGAGGGCCGGCTGCCAGTGCCCTGGTCAGCGTCGGCTGCAGCTGCGAGGGGGCGATCGGTTTGTAGAGGACGGCACCTACGCCAAGCCGGGTGAGTGTTTCTGCATTCAGTAAATCATGCTGCGGACTGATCAGGGCCAGCTTCGGGACGGATGCGGCAGCCAGGCCGGTGGTCCCCCTGCGCAAAGCAGCGACGTCCAGATCGGGAACCGCGGTTTCCAGCAGCACCAGCTGAAAGGGCTGGTGCGAGCGGTCGGCCTGCAGCAGCGAGGCGATGCCGGCCGGCAGAGATCCGGTGCTTTCCGCAGCAAGACCGAGGGCGGCGAGGTGGTCCATCAGCATCATGCGGGCGGAATGGTTGGCGTGGATCAGCAGTACCCGTTGCCCCCGGTATTCTGCCGGCATGAGTTGCTCGGCGCAGGGCGCCTGGCTCAGGCGGAGCAGGGGCAGAACGATGCGGAAGGTTGAACCGCTGCCCGGCTCGCTCTCAACAGCGATGGTGCCGTTCATCAGGCCGACCAGTTGCCGCACGATGGCCAGGCCCAGGCCGGTGCCGCCATATTGCCGAGCAGTCGAGCGTTCGGCCTGGGTGAAGGATTCGAAAATTTCTTCCTGTGTGACCGGTGACATGCCGATCCCGGTGTCCCTGACCGTTATCTGTATGCTTTTATCCGGACCGGCCGCGACCTCGCCTGCCGTGATTACCACTTCGCCGAAATCGGTGAATTTTATCGCGTTGCTGATCAGGTTCAGTAGAATCTGCCGCAGCCGTCCCGGGTCTCCCCGCAGGTTTGTCGGGGTGCCGGGAACTACATGGCAGACCAGTTCCAGGTTTTTGGCCAGGGCCTTTTCGGCCAGGAGGGCGGCAGCCTCTTCAACGACGGACTGCAGGTCAAAATCGATTTCTTCGAGGCTGCTTTTGCCGCTGGACATTTTGGAAAAATCCAGAATGTCGTTGAGCATCTTCAACAGGGCCTCGCCGGAGCTGTGCACCGTGCGAACCAGGCTGCGCTGGTTTGGATCCAGTTCGGTGTTGAGAAGCAATTCGGACATGCCCAGCACGCCGATCATCGGAGTGCGTATTTCGTGGCTCATGTTGGCGAAGAACTGTGACTTTGTGACATTGGCGGCTTCGGCGGACGCCTTGGCCTGCCCCAGTTCTTCGATGGTCGTTTCCAGGTTTTCGTTGGTGGCCTGAAGCTCACTGGTCCGCCGCAGTATCAACAGCTCGAGGTCTTCCTGGTGATGGCGCAGCAATTCATCGCGCTGCTCGATCTGCGCGAGCATGCCGTTAAAGCCCTCAATCAGCTTTCCGACTTCGTCGTCCGACACCTTTTGCGCCCGCAGCTGGTAGTTGTTTTCGTGGCTGACCTTTTTCATGGTGTCGAAAAGATGCAGGATCGGGGCGGTGACAAATTGCTGCAGCCGGGCCGAGAGGACGAAGGCGGCGGCAATGGTCAGGCCCAGTACCGCCATCGTCCCGAGGATGAATTGACCGAGACGGTGATAGAGGGGCGAGAGATCGGCCTGGATAAAAATGGTACCGATTTTTTCGTCGTTGGCCAGAAGCGGGTGAAATACCGCCAAGTGCTCGAAGGTGAGACAGTAGGTTTCGGTGTGCAGGTTATTGTGCGCCGACAATTTGGTGCACAGGGGATCCGGCAGAAAGGCTCTCTCCGTCGGGTAGTTGATCTGGTGGGCCAGTGGTTTGAAGTGGCGGTCGAACAGGTAGGCGTGGCTGACCGGCGGATGGGAGGTGAGACTGGCCAGGCTCTTGTCGATTGAACGCACATCGTTGATTAGCAGGTCCTGCCGGGTATGGTCGCCAACCACGTGGGCAAGGGTGGTCATTTCCTGCAGCAGGGATTCCTGGAAGATAACGACTTCATTGTAAATAAAGGTCGCCGTTGAGAGCAGCAATGCCACGCCGCTGGTAAGCATGATGATGCATATCGTCTTGCCCTTGATCGAGGCGTTTCGGAAAAAGCGCATTAAAATCCCGCATTGCAGAGGTGCTTCGGCCGTGCAGGCCTCTTCGGTCGCAGGAATGGCCCGGAAGATGCCGATGGTGTTTTTCAGGGGCGAGCAACTACCTGTTAGAAAATAGATGTTTTTTGCTGATGACGTCAAGAATTAACTGACTCTGTCGGAAAGGAGTCGGACGGGAGGTTCTGCGGTCAGGAGAACGTGTTCCCTCCTGACCGCAGATGGTCTGTTCAATGGGTCTTTTGCTTGGCCTCTTCCGGGCTTTTTTCGGCCGCACTTTTAACCATCCCAAGCATGACCAGTATGGCCGGAACCAGTTGGGCCACGATAATCAGGGCGCAGAAGCCGAGAAAAATCCAGACCACGAATCCACTGTTGTCGCTGCGGCCAGAAGCGGCAAAGGCCGACGAGAAGGGGCAGAGCAGGGCTGCAATCAGGGGAACCAGGGTACCTTTGTTCATGATGACCTCCAGGGGCGAATGTGATGATGGCTTATTTATGATCTGCATGCTTGATTTCATTCGGCTGTTTTTTAAACAACCCCCTGACCATCGAAATGAAGAGCATGACCCCCGGGATCAGCTGGCCGACGATGATCAGGGCGATAAAGCCTAGAAACAGAATGACGGCGAGGCTGCTGCCAGACGATTCGGGGACTGCGCCTTCGGCTGCGTAACCGGGAAAGGCATATGACAGCATAAATAGAAATTGGAATGTCTTTTTCATGGTTAGCTCCTTTCCAGGCGCTCACAAGGTTTGTTTGCAGTTGTAAGTAGCAGTGAGCGTGCCAAGATTTGAGGAAATCAATTAAAAAATAAAAAACGTGAAATAGGTAGGGCTTACGCGGTTTTGCCGACTCTTTGCCAGGATTTGCGCCATCTCCGGTGTATTGCATTTTTATACGGCAATCGGGTCGAGGATCGATTCGGTTTTGCGTATAAGTTGGTTAAAGTGTTGAATATATTACAAATTTCATTGATTGGCAGTGTGTATCTGCAGATTATGCAGCGCCAATTTGAATTTAATTTACTTCTCAAATGCCAGACATTGATGTACGTTAACTGTCGCATGTCGTTGCTGCGCTCAGGTCAAAATCGTTGCGCGTGATTGCTGCGGCAAGCTGATGAATAGCCTGCGAGTAAAGCCGGAAACCGAACTCTTTCACTGCCGCGAATGGGGCAAAAACTGGGTTCAATTTCAGGAGGTTTTCGGAGTATGGGCGCTCCCGGTTGATTTTTTTTTTGCAATTTTTTCAAACGATGTTTAGTATACGCTTCAGTGTATGCAGTATACATTTTGTTATGTCGCCGCTCTCTGTAACGGCGTTGTGTGTGTTGCTCATGTGTGGGCTAATCTTTTAGCAAGGAGAGAGAAAAATGGAATGTCTGGCTTGTTGGCGTGCTCCGCCTCGTGTTCGGAATCCCGTTTTTTCAATCGTCAATAATGCGGATGACGGGGCAAGCCCGCATCCGCCAGATGACTGAAATGCGGATGTAGTTCATGAGATAAGGGACTGGGAGTGTAAATTCCTTATTCGCGTAAAGAAAATCATTCTAAGGGATGAAAATTATGCAATTTATCCAAAGCACCGTGGGCAGAAAGATCATAATGGCCGTAACCGGCCTTATCTTGATCTCCTTTATCTGCGTTCACCTGCTCGGCAACTCGTCCGTATTTTTCGGGGCCGACGGGATCAACGCCTACGCCAAGCATCTTCATGACCTCGGCCCCCTGGTCTGGGTCTTCCGTCTGATCATGCTGGCCGTTTTCGGCATTCATATCATCTTCGGCATCCAGTTGACCCTGGAAAACCGGGCCGCGACTCCCGGATCTTATGCCGTGAAGAAAATGGCTCGCGCCAATTTTGCATCGGAAACCATGATCGTCAGCGGTCTGCTGCTGCTGGTCTTCGTTGCTTACCACATCCTGCACTTCACCATGCACGTCACCAATCCTGAGATCTCCGCCAGCCATCTGCCGGTGGATGCCCTGAATCGGCCTGACGTCTTTTCCATGGTCGTGCTGAGCTTCCAGAAGTTCATCATTTCTCTGATCTACGTTGCCGCTATGGTCTTCCTGTTCCTGCATGTAAGCCACGGCTTCCAGAGCTTCATTCAGACTTTCGGATTCAATAATGGTTCTTCTCTGCCGGTGGTCGAGAAGGTAAGTAAGGGTGTCGCCCTGGTACTGCTTTTCGGCTACATCTCGATTCCGATTCTCATCATCGCTGGCATCGTAAAGATCTAGGGGGTTACTCGTGATACTTGACGGCAAATGTCCTACCGGACCAATTGAGAAATCGTGGGATAAGCACCGCTTCGACATGAAGCTGGTGAACCCGGCAAATAAACGTAAATTTAAGATCCTGATGGTCGGCACCGGTCTCGCCGGTGGCGCCGGGGCAGCATCCCTGGGTGAACTGGGCTACAACGTCCACGCCTTCTGCTACCAGGACAGCGCCCGCCGCGCCCACTCGATCGCCGCTCAGGGCGGTATCAACGCGGCCAAGAACTACCCGAACGACGGCGACAGCATCTACCGCCTCTTCTACGACACCGTGAAAGGCGGCGACTTCCGTGCAAGGGAGACCGACGTGTGGCGGCTCGCCCAGGTGAGCAGCAACATCATCGACCAG